>DAOVIL010000118.1 GCA_030673725.1 Candidatus Aenigmatarchaeota archaeon
CACCTGGGTCATGCTCTTGTACCTGAGCTGCTTCCCCCTGCTCATTCTGTCCCCTGCATCGTAGTTATGCTTTCTTAAAACCGATAATGATTCTGTTCCCGTCATGCTTTAACTCTCCTTTCTTCTCCTTCATGTCCCCGAAGAATATCACCTTGGCGCCGATGCCGGTCTTCAGCTCCTCTCCCATCCTGGCCAGAATCTTGGATGTCTTCTCGTCTGTCTTGAAGTAGGCCGCTATCCTGTCAGCTATCTTCAGCTTGTTCTCCTTCCTGAGCGTCTGGGTCTTCCTGACCAGCTCCTTCACCAGGGCCTCGTCCTTCAGGACAGGGCCGAGCTTGAGCTTGCCATAGAAGAACTCTGTGCCTCCCTTCATCGTGCCTGTGAACTTGACCTTCTTGACATTGGCCAGGTCCTTCACCACGTCTTCCAGCTCCCTTACCGCCTTGTCGCAGTCGTCCTTCACATCGAGCTCCAGGTATTCTAGGGGCCACCTGAGCTTGGCTTTTATCTCCTGCCTGGCTGTGCTGGCAGCCTCTATCACAGCCTTCACTATGTCCATGTGCTTCTCCAGGTCCCTGTCCTCCCTCTCCTTCTCGACAGAGGGCCAGACCAGGAGGTGGACTGAATCCTCACCCTCGAACTTCCTGAAGAAGTCCTGGTAAATCCTCTCTGAGACGAAAGGCACGAAGGGCGCCATCATCTTGAGGCTCTCAAGCATGCTGTAGTACATGACCTGCAGCACCTCTTCCTTGTCCTTCCCCTTGTAGTCCTTCTTGAGCCTGTCCCTCACCAGGTGCACGTAGAACCTGCTGAAGTCGTTCAGGAGCAGCTCCTCAAGCTCCCTGTGCGCCTTGTGCGGCTCCAGGTTCTCCAGGTAGTATGTCACCTTGCTCTTGACATGCTCCACCCTGGAGACGAACCACCTGTTCAGCACGCTGTCCAGCTTCTTGGGGAGGCTAGGCTTCTTGAAGCCGTTCAGCTCCAGGTATGTCCTGATGTACTCTGTCAGGTTGTAGATGACATTAAGCTTCCTCCTGACCTCTGCGCCTATAGTGAAGCCGAACCTAAGGTTCTGGTGCGGGTTCTGGCTGATGTAGAGCCACCTCATGGGGTCAGCGCCTATCTTGTGAAGGGCGTCATCCAGCCAGATGGCGTTGCCTGTCGACTTGTGCATGGGCTTGCCCTTCTCGTCCCTCACCTCCTCGTTGCAGAGCACCTCCTTGTAAGGGGACCTGCCGTCCAGGGTGACGGACATGAACAGTATGGCATAGAACCACAGCCTGACCTGGGCTCTCATCTCGGTTATGAAGTGGAACGGGAACCACCTCTTCCAGTATTCCCTGTCATCAAGCCATTTCACTGTGGAGAACGGGACAATCCCTGCGTCCAGCCAGGCGTCGCCCACTTCCTTCACCCTTTCCAGCTCCTTCCCGCACTTGGAGCACTTGACCTTTATCTCGTCGATCCATGGCCTGTGGGGCTCTGGCAGCTTGTCCACTGCAGCGGGGTTGGCTGCCTTCTCCTTCAGCTCCTTCATGGAGCCTATCACCTCGAAGGTCTTGCACTTGCCGCACTCATAGAACATGAGGGGCAGGCCCCAGAACCTCTTCCTGGAGATGCACCAGTCGCCCATGTTTATCAGCCAGTCTTCCATCAGCCTGCCGACGTGCTCAGGGTACCACTTCACCCCCTGCACAGCCTTCTGCATCAGGGGCCTTATCTCGTCCATCTTGATGAACCATTCTGAGGAAACCCTGAACACGAGCTCTTCCCTGCACCTCCAGCACACAGGGTACCTGTGCTTGTAGGGCTCCACCTTGTACACCATGCCGAGCTTCTTGAGGTGGGCCATTATGTCATCATGGACCTTCTTGGCGTGCTTAGCTGTCAGCCAGCCGTAGCCTTCTATGTAGTTGCCTGCCTCGTCCAGGGGCGCCAGCTTTGCCAGGCCTATCTTCTCCCCCAGCTCGAAGTCAACATCACCGCATCCAGGGGCCACGTGCACCATTCCAGTGCCCTCTTCCTCTGTGGCCAGCTCCCATTCCAGGACAGCGTGCGGGACGTTCTTCTGCGCCTCCAGGTCCTCGAAACCGTTCCTGTAGGCCATGCCTACCATGTCAGCCCCGCCTATCTCTTCTGTCACCTCGTATTCGCCCCTCAGGACCTTCAGGCAGGCCTTTGCCAGCCACAGGTATTCGCCTTTGTGCTTCACCCTGACATACCTTATGTTCTGGTTGACAGCAACCATGACGTTGGCAGGCAGGGTCCAGGATGTTGTGGTCCAGACAAGCAGATACTCCTTCTCCTTCCCCTCTATCGGGTACTTCACGAAGACCCCAGGGTGCGTCAGCTCTGCCCAGCCTTCGTCAGAGAGCTCATGCTTGGAAAGCGAAGTGCCGCACCTCCAGCACCAGGGTCTGCTTGAGGTCTTCCTGACAAGCCAGCCCTTCTCATGGCACAACTTCAGGAAGTGCCACAGGTGCTCTATATTGTTCTCGCTCATCGTCAAGTATGAATTATCCCAGTCCATCCACTGGCCCAGCCTCTTGGACTGCTCTGACATCACTTTTGAGTATTTGTCGACCCGTGCCCTGC
>DAOVIL010000100.1 GCA_030673725.1 Candidatus Aenigmatarchaeota archaeon
CCCTCAGGGTTCTTCCAGATGTCGAACCTGGATATCTGGGTCACTATGGGCTTGCTCGTGTCCAGGCCTGCCTTGGATATGAGGCCTTCAGCCACCTGGTCCCCCATGTCCCTGTTCTTGGCTATCAGGGGGTCAATTGAAGGATTGATTATGTGGTAAGGCCTTCCCATGTCATCCTTCTTGTACTTGTCCATCGAGACGATTATCCCGTCATACTGCTTCATGAAGGGGAACAGGAAGTTCCAGACTTCCATGTTGGGGGTGGTTATGTCGATATGGCACCTCCAGACCCAGGGCTGCTTCCTTTCCTTGTAATGGTCTATTATCGCCAGGGGCTGGGGGTCATGTATGACGACGAAGTCCTCATGGTCGTAATGGTTCATTACCGCGTTCCTCTTGACCATGTCCAGGTATATCTTCCTCTCTGCCTCAGGAAGGTTCCCTTCCAGGCCCTGGAGGGTGTTGTGGAACTTCTTTGTGACATTGAAGAAATCGGGGTTGCCCTTGAAGAGCCTCCACTCGGTCTTTATCCTGAGCTCGTTCATCAGGACAACCAGGCTGTTGAGTATCTCTGCCACACCACCGCCGAAGCAGGTGGAGTTCATGAGGGAGATGAGCTTGCCTTCCAGCGGTTTGGCTGTCTCCTTTATCTTCTGGTAAGCCTCTTCCCCTATGATTTCCCTGTAGTTGTCAAGCTTTGGAAGCATATTATCCTACTTTGTATTACCTTTTACAGCCAGCAGTTTAAATAGGTTTCCCCAAAACATTTCCTAAATAAGCCTTTTTAATAGGACATAAACCAATCCCATCTTGAGGGCCCGTAGTTTAGTCGGATAGAACAGGAGCTTGCGGAGCTCCAGACTCGAGTTCAAATCTCGGCGGGCCCATAAAGTAACCGAAACTGTTAAAAAGGTTTCATTCTAATTGATGGATATGAGTACAGCAAAAAAGGTTGCAGGAGCTGTAATGTATTTTACGCTCATGGGATGCCCAGGGAAGGAAGCCCCCGTGAATATGCCTGACTTGCCTCTCTGGGTAACATGGGACAAGGGCTTCTATGTCTCAGTATGTGACAGGGAAGGCACATACCCGAACAATGAGATTACTCCTGATGACGTCATATATATTTCTACTGAAGTGCCTCCAGTACTGGACAGAGACGGTATTCAGGAGATCCGCTGGGGACATGTCCCTGACCTGCCCATTCACGTCAAGAAGATATTTTTCGAGAGCGAAACTGATGAATTACCAGACGTTCCGGGGGTTCCAGAAAGGCAGGTTTTTTTCGCAGCTTATAGAAAGCATCCGCATTTCAAGGATGTTTTCAAGGCTGTTAAGGCTGCTGAGAAGCCATTCCTTAAGGATGTGGGCAGGGCGAATTACGCACTGCATGATTACCTGGCAAGGAAGAGGAAGCGTTAGAAATCCTTTATCAGCTTCAGTTCTTCTTTTTCCAGCTCAACTCCGTCTATCGAGAACTTCCTGTCATTTTTGGCGATGAGCTTCAGGTATGGCAGGTAGTCCCTCTTGATGACCCTGCTTGAGCAGTGCAGATGCTGGCCCATCTTCCCGAAGGTTGTCTTCATCAGGGCTCGCTTCCCTTTGGTCCTGCCCATCATCATTATCCTGTCAGGCAGCTGCATGGGTATGAAGCCGTGCTTCGGGTGCTTCCTGTGCAAAGAGATTGAAGCCAATAAGTCAGACATGTATGCCATGAACCTCCAGTTCTGGCCTCTCCTGACCCTGTTCCTGAAGATGTCTGCCCTGGAGAGCAGTTCGTATGCGTCTGGTATGTCCTCTGGCCCCAGTATAAGGTGGGCATTGGTCTCCACCCACCAGAATATCTCGTCTGAGGGCTTGTCAGCGTCCCATATCGCCTTCCTGCCGGCGTTGAGTGAGCCTGACTTTATTATAGTGGGGAGCATGTCATACACGCCTGCCTTCCTCTCCCTGAAGCCCAGTATCTCCATGTCCTTGTCTGTTATCCCCTTCTTTCCCTGTGAGATGGTCTGCAGGTCCTGTATGGCTGAACGCAGGTCGCCTGAGGCCCACCTGGCCAGGCTGCCAGGGACTGTTTCACTCGCGCTTATGCCCTCTGCCTTCAGTATATCCTTCAGCTTCTTTCCTATCGATGGGCTTGGAACCTTTGAGAGCTTGATGTTCTGAGCATATTTCCTAAGTGGTGTCAGCTTCTGCAGATAGTAATCATTCCCCACAAGGAACACAGGGAACTTGCTCTTCTGTATGAGGTTGGCTATAGCGCCCACTGCCCCCCTGTCCCTTCCTGAGATGCCATCCATCTCATCTATCAGTATGAGTTTGCCCTTTCCGAAAAGGGAGTATGTCCTGGCCACTCTCGAGAATGCCTCTATCTGGTCCTTTCCCCTCTTGTCAGACGCGTTCATCCTCTGGAGCTCCAGTCCCCTCTCCTTTGCAATCGTTTCAACAAGGAGTGTCTTGCCTGTTCCTGCTGGACCTGATATGAAAGCAGCCTTTCCCGAAGTGAAAGAATCCATCCAGGCCGTCGCCTCCCTTATGGCTTTTCCCTGGCCTGTCATGTCAGCAAGCGTCTCAGGCTTGTACTTCTCTGTCCAGAGCATAAACAATTATTAAATCACAGATATTAATGATACTCATGGAAGTCCCCCTTGGGAAGGCCGTGTACCTTCTGAGCCCCAGGATAACATTGCTTGTGACCAGCTTCAGCAGGGAGGGGAAGCCTAATGCTGCGCCCTTCACCTGGGCCGGTTGCGTGAGCTACAGCCCCCCTATGCTGTACATAGGGATAGGCAGGGAGAACAAGGGGACCCTGGCGAACATGAGGGAGACAGGCAGGTTCGGGGTGAACGTCGTCTCAGAGGGCTGGGCCCAGAAGGCGGTTGACTGCGAGCTGAAGGACCCTGGGAAGCTGGAGAAGGCAGGCATAAAGGTTGACAGGTCAGGGAAGGTGCCTGAGGCGAAGGCCTTCCTGGAGTGCAGGCTCGTGGAGATTATTGACGTGAAGGGTTCTGACCACTTCCTGATAATAGGGGAGGCTGTCAGGGC
>DAOVIL010000075.1 GCA_030673725.1 Candidatus Aenigmatarchaeota archaeon
GAGATGAAAGTCTGCAGATCACCAATGCTGAATCAATTCGTGAATATTCTACAGAAAAGTGGATTCAAATTTGGTGTTTATCAGATAGGAGAAGATCAATTTAGGATACAACTAAATGGCAAAAAGCAACTCAGAAAATGGGAGAAGTTAATCGGGTTTAAGAATTCCAAGCATTCAAAAAAGGCTAAATCAATTTAAATGGTATTAGGCTAACTTATACTATGATAGCGGGGTGGAGCAAGGTGTTTCGTAATGCGATCTGCCCTCTAAGCCTGGAGTGCTCGTTGAGAGTCTCGTGACTCGCGGAAGGCTCATAAGGCAACTCCTGAGAGACCCAAAGGTCAGCGGTTCAAATCCGCTCCCCGCTATCTTTTTGTTTTTATTGTGCAAACCCAAGTAATAGTATGCCGAAAATCATAGCTGGTATTGATGAAGCGGGAAGAGGAGCAGTGATAGGACCACTTGTGATAGCTGGCGTCTCCATAGAGGAGGAGAAAGAGGAGGAGTTCAGGAAGCTCAATGTGAGGGACTCCAAGATGATAGCCCCAAGGGTCAGGGTGAGGCTGGCAGAGAAGATAGAGAAGCTGGCCAAGGACATTGTCGTGGTCAAGGTGGAAGCCTGCAAGATAGACACCTACAGGAAGCAGGGGATAAACCTCAACAGGCTGGAGGCCATGAAGTTCGCTGACATAATAAACATCATAAAGCCTGACAAGGCATTCATTGACGCGCCAGAGAACCCTGAGAAGCTGAACCTCTTCATAAAGAAGATGCTGCAGGAGAATACAGAGCTGGTATCAGAGCATAAGGCTGACAGCAAGTATCCTGTCGTGTCAGCAGCAAGCATAATAGCAAAGGTCAGCAGGGACGCAGAGATAGAGAAGCTGAAGAAGAAGTACGGGGACATAGGCCCAGGGTATTCATCCAACAAGATAACCATCAAGTGGATGAAGGACTATATGGCAAGGCACGGGAAGCTCCCTGATTGTGTAAGGCACAGCTGGCAGACCACCAAGAACATAAAGGGCGAGAAGAAGCAGTCAAGGCTTTCAGGCTGGCTCAGGAAAAATGATTAGCTTTCTGACGGAAAACCCGGGAAATGGGTTCGACAATGGACTTAATCGCTCCATTGTAGACAGATATCATGTGACAAGGTTCCTTCGGAAAACAAGCATATAAATAAATTCGCAGACAAAAATTAAGTATGATTAAGAGGATAGGGGATATAGTTCTGATTCAGCTTTCTGACGTGGATTCCAACATCTACATACTTGATGATACAGTGATAGATTCTGGCACAGGATTCAACTTCACCAGAATGTACTCGCTCATAAAGATGCTGAAGAAGAAGCTCGGGGACTTCAGGCTTGTCATCAACACGCACGGCCATTTCGACCACATAGGGGGCAATGGCTACTTCACTGAAGCGAAGGTTGCCATACATGAGAAGGACGCAGCCATACTGGAGAAGGCCGACATGAGCGCAAGCATGGCTGACTTCTTCAGAGGCAAGATAAAGCCCAGAAAGCCCGACCAGATACTGAAGGACGGCCAGAAGATAAAGATAGGGAAGAGGGAGTTCGAAGTGATACACACACCTGGCCACACACCGGGGTGCATATGCCTGTACTGCAAGAAGGAGAAGCTCCTCATCTCTGGGGATTTGATATTCGCTGACGGGATTGGCAATGTGGACGGGCCTGGCGGTTCTGAAGCTGAGATGGACAAGTCGCTCGAGAGGGTATCCAAGCTGGCTGTCGAGAAGATACTTCCGGGCCATGGCGACCCTGTCCTGAAGGCAGGGTCGAAAGTGATAAAGGATATCCTGAAAGGCGGAGCTGAGTGAGTTAGTGCCTCAGCGGCACGAAGACGCAGCCGCCATGCCTTTGCTTTAACAGCTTACCTTTCTTCTTCCTGCCTATTATGAGCTCCTGCTGCCAGCTTCCTCCCACTGGTATGGCCATTATGCCGCCTTCCTTAAGCTGGTCTGTCAGTGGCTGGGGTATGTCTGGGGAAGCGCACGTGACAATTATCCTGTCAAAGGGCGCATGCTCCTTCCAGCCCTTTGAGCCGTCGCCCACTTTCGTCTCCACATTGGTGCAGCCCGCCTTCTTCAGGGCCTTGGCTGCCTTCTCGGCCAGCTCCGGCACCAGTTCCACTGTGTAGACCTTCTTCACCAGCCTGGATAGTATGGCTGCCTGGTAGCCTGAACCTGCCCCGACCTCCAGCACCTTGTCCCCCTTCCTGGGCTCCAGCAGCTCTGTCATGATTGCCACCATGTGGCAGGCTGAGATGGTCTGGCCCCCTCCTATGGGAAGCGGCTCGTCAGCATAAGCATGCTGCTTCATGTCCTTTGGGACGAAAAGCTCCCTCCTGACTTCCTGGAAAGCCTTGATTATCCTTGGGGTCTTCAGGTACCCGGAATCCTTCAGGTGCTCTATCAGCCTTCTTTTCCTCTCCGAAAACTCGCCTGCCATAATTATATTATCCGAAACAATAATTAAGCATGTCCTGGGACATGTGCGTAATGGCAGAAGGTGCGGCCGAGGTTGCAAAGAAGCTTGGGCTGAAAGGGATAGGCATCCTTGTCCCCTTCAGGGAGAAGCACAGGCTGAAAGGCATGAAAGGCGCAGGCATATCCACAGGCGTCATTGTCTCAGGAAAGGCCGGGAAGGTCGTGAAGGACGTGAGGTCTGTCAGGAGAAGCGTCGAGCTTGTCGCTGTGTCAGGAGGGGACCTGGAGACCAACAGGATGGCGTTAAGCACCCCGGAAGTTGACATGCTGCTTCATCCCTGGAAGGACAGGCAGGATTGCGGGCTGGACCATGTGATGGTGAAGCTTGCAGCGAAGAATAACGTCTCTGTCTGCTTTGATTTCCACGGCCTGCTTGTGTCCAGCAGGAGGAGCAGGGTGCAGCTCATGAACAGCATGCTGGAGGCCGCCAAGCTTGTCAGGAAGTTCAAGGCACCCTTTGTGATGGCGTCAGGCGCAGTGGAGCCTTATGACCTCAGGTCTGCCTCTGACCTGCTCTCTTTCGGCAGGACCCTTGGCTTCAGGGACCCGGAGATAAAGAATGCTATGTCAGACAGGATTGTCTCAGAGAACAGGAAACGCCTTTCTGGCAAATGGGTCATGCCCGGCGTGGAAGTTGAGTAGCCCCTCAAGCTTATTTATTTTGCCGTCAATAATTATATAATGGCTGGAATAATGACCGGGTTTGTTACCTATATTGATAGGAAGTTCAGGGAGGAGTTTGGGGTGGACCTGACGCTCTTTGATTACATGGACATGACAGAATACCTGAACGTGAAGGAAGCTGACTATGGGCTCTGCTTAGGGGAGCACGAGGGCCGATGGTTTGTTGTCTTCCATGAGGATGACAAGGACAATGTGAGGAGGTTCTGCGACGCCAAGAGGGGCGTTAAGAGCGAGGATGTTCCCGCTCAGAAAGAGGGCGCTCCAGCCCAGAAATTCCTGTACGCTGATGACGTCATGACCATGGCGGACATGGGATGGAGGGATTTCAGGCTCCTGGCCAAAAGCCTCGGGGTAAGCATAGTCAATGACTGTCTCGGGGGACTAGAGGGCGATTTCATCAGCGTGGAAGATTACAAGAAGATCAGGAAAAGGATAAGAAAGATGCCTCCCCAGGAAGATCTACCAGTCTACGAACATGACTGCGTGGAAGTTGAGTAGCCTAACGCCTCTTCTTTTTTACAATCAGCTTCTCCAGGCTCTCGAAGGCTTTTATCATCCTCTCAACATCCTTTGACAGCCTGTCAAGCTCCCTTTCTGTCAGGTCGAAGCTTGTGAGCTTTGCTATGTCCTCAACTGCCAGTCTGGCGGCCCTGTGCATCACCTTTTTCTGCTTGGCGACAATCTGCCTCTTTGTGGTTTTTTTGGGTTTGGGCAGCTTCACCCTGATGAAGGGCTTCTTCTTCAGTTTCCTTCTGACAGGCTTCTTTATCGTTTTCTTAACAGGCCTTCTCTTTGC
>DAOVIL010000114.1 GCA_030673725.1 Candidatus Aenigmatarchaeota archaeon
ATTTCGGACCGGAACCGCGCACTGCCTAGGCAGGAGGATACCATGAAAGAGATAATCAAGGCAATCAAGCAAGCCACCAAGAACTCCAAACCCAGGAAGTTCAAGCAGTCCTGGGACCTGACCATAAACGTCAAGGGCATAGACCTTAAGAAGCCCGAGAACAGGTTCAAGTTCGATTTCATGCTCCCAGAGGGCAGGGGCAAGGACGTCAAGGTCTGCGTGATAGCTGACTCGCTTTTCTCTGAAGCCAAGAGTCATGCTGATCTCGTCATAAGCAGGGATGAAATAGCGCTGCTGGGAAAGAACAAAAAGAAGCTGAAGAACATAGCCAACGAACATGACTGGTTCTTAGGCGAGGCAACGCTCATGGCCCAGGTAGGTAAGAGCCTTGGTGTTGTACTGGGTACGCGCGGCAAGATGCCCAGGCCAGTCCCTCCAAAGGTATCCATAGTGCCGTTCATAGGCAAGGCCAGGAAGTCCTCGATGGTTTCCCTCAAGGAAACCCCTGTGATTCACGTGCCCATCGGCTCTGACAGCATGGAGCCAGAGAAGGTCGCCAGGAACGCGGAGGCAGTTTACAGGGTAGTCATAGAGAAGCTGCCCAAAGGAAAGAACTCAGTCAAATCCATATACATCAAGCTCACGATGGGCAAGCCAGAAAAGGTGGGAGTTGCATAGCATGGTATCCCAGAAGAACGTCCAGACAGTGAAGGAGGTTTCTGAGCAGCTCAAGAAGCACCCAGTGATAGGCATAATCGACATGTTCAAGCTCCCAGCCAGCCAGCTGCACCAGATAAGGACCATGCTCAGGGGCAACGCCACGATAAGGATGGTCAAGAAGAGCCTCATGATTCGGGCATTCAATGATTCCGGTATCAAGGGCATAGGGGCACTGGAAGAGAAGCTCCAGGGAGAGCCTGCCCTGATACTCAGCGAGATGAACCCGTTCAAGCTCGCGATGATGGTAGACAGGAACAAGTCAGAGGCTCCGGCCAAGCCAGGAGACATTGCTCCCAAGGACATCGAAATCAAGGCAGGACCGACATCCCTTTCACCAGGACCTGTCATAGGAGATCTCCAGAAAGCCAAGATACCTGCTTCCATAGAGGGAGACAAGATACACGTGAAGCAGGATGTCATAGTGGCCAGGGAGGGCGACGAGATTAATGAGATACTTGCTGATGTACTGAGCAAGCTGAGCATCACTCCCATGGAGATAGGGCTAAACCTCCTTGCAGTGTGGGAAGATGGGATAGTCTATGAGAAGGATATATTGTTCGTGCCACAGGAGAAGTATGTCAGTGACCTCGTGGCAGCTCATCAGGCAGCATTCAACCTCGCGTGCAGCGCGGGTTTCCCGACCAAGGACACGGTGCCACTCTTGCTGAGCAAGGCTCACCAGGCAGCATTCAACCTCGCCACAGAGGCAGGGATACTCACAAAGGAGACCGTGAAGCCGCTCCTGGCAAAGGCAGCGGCCCAGGCAGATGCCCTGAAGGCAAGGACAGGGGTTACTGATTCACCCGCTCCCGCCGAGGAGCCCAAGGAAGACTCAGGGGAAGCGCCCAAGGAAAGCGGAGACTCCGAAAGCAAGGCTGACCAGGGCAAGTCCACTGAAGAAACCCCAGAGAAGCCAGCAGAAGAAGCAAAAGAAGAGGCAGCCGAAAAACCCGATGATAAGAAATCAGAGGAAAAGAAGGAAGGCGAGGAATTCACTAGTGATAAAGAGGAAACCAAGAAGGAAGACAAGGAGAAGTCCAAGTGAGTCCCTTAGAGGACAATCATATTCACGGAGGTGTAAACATGGAAACAGTATACGCAGCTCTTCTGTTGCACAGCGCAGGAAAGAAGGTCGATGAGGCAGGTGTCAAGAAGGTACTTGACGCAGCCGGCGCCAAAGCCGAGGCAGCCCAGGTCAAAGCCCTGGTAGCGAGCCTCGATGGTGTGGACATCGACGACGCAATCAAGCAGACAGCGATTGCGGCAACAGCCGCTCCCGCCGCAGCACCTGCACAAGCAGCAGAGGGCGAAGCCAAGAAGGAAGAGAAGAAAGAAGACAAAGCCAAGAAGCAGGAAGAGGCAGCAGCGGGCCTATCAAGCCTATTCGGATAGAGGACTATACCTTTCCCGATTAGCAGGGCCCGCCTTTCAGGCCAGCCCATGTGCCGGGCCCGTCTGCCCTGCCCTTATCAGGCCCGCCTTTTCAGCCCATGCTTCGCTGATTCTTTTTCTCCCAGGCCACTCTTACTCAAACAACGGTTCGGAATCAGCAACGACTGCGGCGATATATTTCATCCCCAAATTATTCCTTGCCAGAGAACCCGGTCAACCTCTTCTGTTCTAGAGCATGCCCTAGTAAGAAGTGACCGGCGAGATTGGCATTATGCCTTCCATCGCCAGGGCCGTAGCCTCGAATGACGTTGCCGAGCACGCCTCTACCTTCTTCTTCAACAGGGCCTCGAGCTGCGATATCTGGAGGTTAAGGTCATCGCTCGTGTCCTGTCCAGTAATCCCAAGGTATAGCATATAGAGTCCCATTGCAATAAACAGGAGCCCAAGTGCAATCGTTATTGGGGCCCAAGGACCTTCAGAGGAGGCAATCAAATCATATCCAATATAAATGGACATGATCCCGCTCACTACGAACATTAATCCCTGGTCATCATAGTCATCTTGGTTGTCTTTGAGCGAGGCTATC
>DAOVIL010000107.1 GCA_030673725.1 Candidatus Aenigmatarchaeota archaeon
ACTTTTTGGCGATGTCTCCGTTTAGTATAGTATTTAACAGGCCCTTCTCTAGCCTTCTGGCCAGGTAGAGGTTGCAGAGGTGGCTCTGGTAAGAGGATATGAGGAACTTCCTCAGCCATCTGTTCTTCTCCTTTGCCTTGCCTTGTATGAGTTCCAGGCCTTTCATCCAGTTGTCTCCTGAAGAACCGAACCTCTGGGAACCGTAGTAGTTGGGAAGCCCGCCTTCCTTCAGCTTGGAGGCTATAGCCTCAGCCTTCTTCAGGGCGTTTTGACCTGTATCTGTTATTACTATAGTGAAACGGTTGCCAAGGAGATGGCCCCTCCTGAGCTTATTGACATGGAGCTTGGCCCAGTTCACCTTGAATGGAAGGCCTTTCAGCTTCCCCTTGGCCTCTTCCTCGGGCATGCCATTAAGGAGGATGCTGAACGTCTGGGTGGTTATTGCATGCTTGTCCTTCAGGCCAGCTGCACCCACACCATGGGCAGGGAGACCGAAGAGCTTGGCCAGCTCCAGCTGGACGTCCCTGGTCGAGATGCCTTCCTTAGTGATGTTAACGTAAAGGTGCTGGCCCTCCCCAGAAGGCTCATACAAAGGAATCTCTTCCACTATGAAATGCTCTGGCTTCTCCCTCACTTTCCCGCCTGTCCCAGGGAGGCCAGCAGTTATGTACGGCAGTTCCATACATTGAATTGGGCATACCGGATTTAAGAAATCGTTTCAGAACCTGTGCTTCTCGCCAAGGGAGAATATCTTCCTGTTCTGCTCCTTGAAGTCAGGGGGCACTATGTTCAGCAGGCTCTTCAGTACGTTCTTCCTCTTCAGGGGTATCAGCCTGTTGGCAACAGCTGTGCCCAGCATGTAGGTGTTTGTCAGCAGTGTGTCACCTGTCTGCTCCTGGACTATGTTTGAGGCGTTCAGGTGGTAGAGCTCCTTTGTGAACATCCTGGCCTTGTTGAGTATGCTGGCCATTGGGGGGTATTCCTTCTTCTCTACGGAAAGTACTGCGGGATACACCCTGTTTGTGTTCAGCAGGTACTTGGTGCCTGCCTGCTTGGAGGCATATATTGCCCCCCTAAGGCCCTCCAGGGGTTCCAGGCCGATCACCAGGTCTGCCTGGCCTGTCGGTATGATTGAGGAGTGTATCTGGCCTTTCGAGAAACGGACCTGGCACTGCAGGGTGCCGTACCTCTGGGCAAGCCCATGGAACTCTGAGGTCTTGACATTGTAGCCTTCCATAAGGGCGGCATCAGCTATTACCCTTCCCAGGGTGAGCAGTCCCATTCCGCCTACGCCTCCCATGAAGACCCCGTACACTTCCTTTCCGCTCAGCTTCATCTCATCTCACCAACCTTTATCGCCCCGTAGGGGCATACCTGGCTGCAGCAGGTGCAGCCTGTGCAGAGGTTCTTGTCAATCTTGAACACGCCATTCTCCCTGTATATCGCAGGGCATGCATACTCGTACAGGCACGTGCCGCACTTCCTGCATTTTTTCGGGTCTATCTCGAACCTGGGGACCTTTATGCCCTTGTGTATCTTCCTCCTGTGCGCAATCAGCTGGCATTCCCTTTCAGCTATAACCACAGAAGGTGCCTTGCCTCTGGATGCCCAGACCTTCTTCACAGCCTCTGTGGAGGCTTTTATCTGGAACGGGTCTATCTTGGCGGCATTGTCCACCCCAAGGGCCTTTGCTATCGCCACCAGGTCCGGTTTTTTTGTTTTTTCGCCCATCCCGTTTATCTCAGTTGACGGGTTGGGCTGGTGGCCGGTCATCGCTGTCCACCTGTTGTCGAGTATCACTATCATGGGGTTTGACTTGTTGTAGACCGTGTTCATCATCTCAGGCATGCCTGCATGGAAGAACGTGGAGTCGCCTATGAATGCGACCGTGTCCTGGCCTGTGGCCTTGCTTATCCCGTGGCTCACCCCAGTGCCCGAGCCCATGCAGAGTATGGTGTCAGCCATCTTATGGGGAGGCAGCACGCCTAAAGTGTAGCAGCCGACGTCCCCGCCGAATATCACGTCTTTGCCTACTGTCTTCTTCACGCTCCAGAACGTCGCCCTGTGCTGGCAGCCCGGGCAGAGGACAGGGGTCCTTTTCGGTATCTTCAGCGCACTGCAGGTCCTGCAGTGGGCCTTTATGTCTATCGGGTCGCTCTTGTTGAGTACCATTGAAAGTGCAAGGAGCAGCTTCTCTGTGTCCAGCTCGTCCGCTCTGGGAAGGTAGCCGTTCTTCCCGTATATCTTCAGCTTGGGGTTGGCTTCCTTTGCAAGCCTCTCCACCTCCTTCTGCAGGAGCGGGTCAAGCTCCTCTGCGACCAGTATTGAACCGTATTTCCTGATGAAGGCTGATATCCTCTTCTCTGGCAGGGGCCAGGTGAAGCCTATCTTCAGGACAGGCAGCTTCAGTCCCAGTATGGCCATCGCCTCCATCACGAAGCTGTAGGCTGAGCTGCACGTGATTATTCCCACCCTGGATTTTGTGTTCCCGTTTATCACCTTATTTATCGGTGTCTTCTCAGAGAATGTTTCACGTATCTTATCCATCTTGGCCAGTATCCTCTCGTGCATCTCCATGGTGTGGGGAGGCAGGTTGTTGTACCTCTTGAAGTCCTTCACGAACTTGCCTTTTCTTTTGCCTTTTTTCAGCTTTCCTGTTTTCAGGCTTGCCCTGCAGTGGCTCACCTTTGTGGTGGTCCTGAGGAAGACAGGCATCCCGTGCTTCCTGGACAGCTCGAAAGCGAGCTTTGTGAAATCCTTGCACTCCTGGGGGTCAGAGGGCTCAAACATCGGCATGTGCGCCATCCTGGCGTAGTGCCTGGTGTCCTGCTCTGATTGTGCAGAAGAGCAGCAGTGGGGGTCGTCTGCCACCATCACGACAAAGCCCCCTTTCACGCCTATGTAGGCCACAGGCATCAGGGCGTCT
>DAOVIL010000105.1 GCA_030673725.1 Candidatus Aenigmatarchaeota archaeon
CTGGTCATTGACTTTGAGCCTCCCAGGCAGCCGCTTATGATTATCTCTACCCCTATGGCGCCTGCGTTCATTATCCTCTTGAGCGTGAGGTTGCCTATCTTCTTGTTGTTGTACCCCTTCACAAGGGCGGACGCTATCTGCTTGGCGACTATCTTCGGGTCCAGGTCAGGGTGCTCTATGGTCTTGACGTCTATCTGGAGGTTATCCAGGTCAAACCTCCTCTTGAGGGCGTCTGTCATCTCGTTTATGGTCTTGCCGCCCCTTCCTATTATCTTTCCTGGCTTGTTGGTGAAGATGACCACCTTCAGCCCCAGGGGAGTCCTCTGCAGCTCTGTGCTTGAGTAGTCTCCCAGGGGGAAGTTCTTCCTGATGAAATCTTCCACTGTGGCTTCCTTTATGCTCTGCCTGACGAAATACTGCTTCAGCAACCCTGTCTTCTTCTCAGCCATATCATCTCTCCTGCAGGACTATCTGTATGTTCGCTATCTTCCTTGCCTGTCCCCTCATCTTGAATCTCCTCGGCCTCCTGAACGTGTACCCGTTGTGGGAGGAGGCGTGTATCATGAGCTTGCTGGGGTCGAGCCCCTTTGCTTCTGCGTTCGCTTCTGCGTTCTTCAGCAGGTCGGCTATCGCAGAGACGCAGTTGTCATAGTATTTGCCGTTCAGGCTCCTCTTCCTGGCCAGTATGTCAGCCAGCAGCCTGCTTCCCTTGGTTACATGCTTGCCGTTTATGGCCCTGCACACAGTGACGGAGCTCTTGGCTGATATCTTCAGCCCCCGGCCTATCACTTTGGCCGACTTCCCTGGTTTTGGGGTGTATGTGTATGCCATTGCTTTCACCTTACTTGAGAGGCACGAACTTGGAGCTCTTGGTGGCGCCGAATCCTGGGGCAGAGTGCTTGACAGGCTTCCTGGTCGGGACGAACTCCCCCAGCCTGTGGCCCATCATCTCTGGCCTTATGTCCAGCGACACGTACTCCTTTCCGCTGTACACTCCCATCCTCAAGCCTACCATCTCTGGTATGATTATCATGTCCCTGGACTTTGTCCTGTGGAACTTCTTGGGGTTTGCCCTTATCTTCTCCAGGAGCTTCTTCTGGACCACACTGAAGCCCCTCTTGAGGCTCCTTCTCCCCCTGGATGTCAGGAGCCCTGTGAACTCCTCAAGCGGTATTGCCCTTATCTCTTCAAGGGTCCCGAATTCCTTTCCTTTCCAGATGAATTTCTTAGCCATAATTATTTCTTCCTCTTACCAGTCCTTCTGGATGCTATTGAACCGACCTTTCTGCCTGGCGGGGTTCCCCTGGCGCATGATTTGCACCTGCCCAATTTTGCGTGCCCGCCGAAGGGGTGGTCCACAGCGTTCATCTTGCTCGGGCTTGTACTGGGATATATCTTGCCCCTGGCGTGCATTGCATGCCACTTCTTCCCTGCCTTCACCCAGGGCTTCTCCTGCCTTCCGTCGCCTGCAGGCAGGCCTATCGTGACCCTGCAGTTCTCATGCAGCACCTTGGTCTTCTTGGAGGGCAGCTGTATGACGCACCTGCCCTTGTCCTTTGACACAAGGGTCGCTGATGAGCCTGATGTCCTGCAGAGCTTGGGTCCTGAGTTGGGTGATGTCTCTATTGAGAAGATTGGCGCGCCAGGCTCCAGCTTTGAGAGCGTGGTCACGAAGTTCTCCACATTGTCGCCAACCTTTATGCCCTCAGGCGCGATTATGTATCCCTGGCTGTTGTCCTGGTACTTTATCTTGGCGATGGGGGAGTTCCTCCTCTTGTCATTGAGTATGTCAACTATCCTTCCTGCCATGTTCTTGTATTCCACCTTCGGCTGGAAGCTGTGGGGCCTGGTCCTGTAGACGCTTCCGCCCTTTCCCCTCTTCTGCGCTATGATTGGCCTTCCCATATTATATCATCCCCATCCTTGATGCTATGTCAGATGCCAGGTTGTCAGGAGACAGCTTGATGTATGCTTTTTTCATGCCCCTCTGGGTTATGACCATGTTGACTGAAAGCACCTTCACATTGAAGCCCTTCTCAATGGCCTCCTTTATCTCTGCCCTTTTGGCTCTCCTCTTGACTATGAATACCAGCTTGTTCTCCAGCTCCACCATGTTCATTGACTTCTCTGCCAGGTGCGGGTAGAGCAGGACCTTCCAGGGGCTGTAGACGCCCTTTTCGGCTGGCTTTTTCTCCGCCTTCTTCACTGGCTTTTCCTTCTTTCCGGCTGGCATAATACCTTTCTTACTTTAGTATATTAATAAAGCTTCCAATTGCGTCAGCAGAAAGAGCCGGCTTCATTTCAGTTTTTTGTCAAGCTCTTCTATGGCGGATTTGCCCCAGACAATAAGCCTTCCAGGGTGACCTCCAGGTGCGAGCATCTCTACCGAGAGGCCTGAGATAGTGGCAGCCTCTACTCCCTGCAGGTTTTTGCTCGCCCTGATGAGGCCCTTGTCTTCTTTAACCACCAGTAATGGGCCGACCTTCCTCCGGTATTTTCTTCCCCTGAGCTTCCCTTTTCCTGCCCTCAGCTTCTTCTCTTCAAGCCTTTCGAGCTCCTTTTCCAGGCCCAGGGATTTCAGGACATCTGAAATCTCCTTGGATCTCTTTAACTCTTGCAGTTTGTCTTCTATTATGAGCGGGATGTGCTTTGCGCCTTCTATCCTGTGGCCCCTTCCTGATACGAGCTCCTTCTCGGCGCTTGCTGATATCGCGGAGCTTACGGCCAGTGCCAGTTCCTTCTTGTTCATCTTCTTCTCCAGCACCTTCTCGACCTTAGGGGGGTGGGCCCTTCTTCCCTTCACAGACCCTGGGATGACCCTGGCTGTCATGTTCAGGAAGCCCTGGTCGTGTATCCTCTTCATCCTGGACATCTCCCTGTTCATCATGCTGTGCCTTATGCCCCTCCTGCCGTGGTAGTGGGCTGATGACCTCTGGCC
>DAOVIL010000096.1 GCA_030673725.1 Candidatus Aenigmatarchaeota archaeon
CAAAACTTGTTCTGCTTCTTGGAGCCTGCCATTCCGCAGCCTCCCTTTGAGCCATGGCCCCGGTGCTTCTTGACGCTTCCCCATCCTTGGCCTCTTCCAGCGCCCCTTCTCTTTACGATCCTCTTTCTTGGTTTTGCCATTATATCATCCTCTCAATCAGCTCGTTTATCTTGTCTCCCCTGTAGCCCAAGTCACCCTTTGGGAAATGCCGCCTTATTGACTTGAGCCCCTTCCTTGGGGGCGAAAGCCTGAAAATGCGCTTTATGTCAACGTTTTTTAGATTGCCATCTTTTGATATCTTCTGGCAGGTTTCCTTCACCTGTTTGCTGTCCAGTTTCCTGTCGCCTGCCAGCCTGCCCCTCTTCTCGACAAGCTTCTCAAGCGTCTTGGGGCTGATTTCTCCCCATGACACGAAGCTGACCGCCTTCTTCAGCATCCCCTTGCTTTCCCTGTTGTTTGGGAGCAGTGTGCAGTGATTTGCTGCAGAAAGCCTCATCATCCTGAGGTTATCCTTGTTCTCTCCGCTCATCTTTATTGTGCCCCTTATCCTCACAACAGCCAACATAGAATCAGTTTTCTCAGCCATCAGACATCACCCTTTGTCCTGTTGAGGTTCCTTATCGCCTCAAAAAGAGCCTTTGCCATGTTGGTCCTGGTCCTTGTGTGGCCGTATGTCTTGACCCAGACGTCCTTCATTCCGGCAAGCCTCAGTATCTTCTTGGCGGGCTCGCTCGCCACTATCCCCACGCCTTTGGGTGCAGGGTTAAGGACAACCCTGACCGAGCCCATCTTTGCCTCAGCCTTGAAATGTATTGAATGGTCTCCGCCGCAGCCGCATTCCCAGCTGCCGCAGCCTTTCTTGACCCTTATAATATTGAGCTTTGCCTGCGTTGTGGCCTTTTCCAGTGCTGTCCTGTGGTCGTTCGCACTTGCTGTGCCCATGCCCACCAGGCCGTTCTCGTCTCCCACTACTACAAGTGCCGTGAGCTTGAACCTCCTGCCTGACTTGTGCATCCTGGCAGTTCTTTTGGTGGGTGTTCTCCTTATTCCGCCCCCCTTTCCTGGAGAGCCTCCTATGAAGATGATATCCTGCTTCACGTCAGGCACCAGGAAATCCACTATCTCAGGCTCCAGGATGACCAGTCCCTGCTCAAGTATATCTCCCATGCTCTTGAATTCCCCTTTCACCACCCTCTGGCCTAGTTCTGTCTTGGGAATCCATTCTGGCTTCTCTTCCTCGAACCTTCTTCCGTCGCGCCTTCCACCAAATCTCCTTTTACGCATAGCGTCTCCTTGACTTTATTTTGTCTAATCGCTTTATAACTGCGTTCGCAATTGTATATTTTAGCATATAAGCCTTTAAAACATTTTTCCATGCCTCTTCGAGCAGTCTGAAGTGTGTCGAGCGTATCGCCTCGTACAGAAGGTAGAGATCGACTGCCTGGTCCTCTACTTTTTCTGACATCTTGCCCAGGCCGAAGTCAATCACATAGAGTCTGTCTCCCTTCAGTATCATATTTGACGTGGTCAAGTCCCCATGCACCAGGCCCGCCTTGTGCAGCCTGGCAGCAGCCCCGCCTATCAGCTTATATGCTTTCATCCTCTCGTTTTTAGGCATATCGTTGAGGCAGTCCTTCACCCTCTTGCCTTCTATCCACTCCATCGTTATCTTGCTGCCCTCAGAGCTCCAGACCTTGGGCGTGTGTACGCCGGCACGCCTGGCCCTGTCCAGCATCCTGGTCTCCATCCTGGTCCTCCTCCTCCGGATAACGCTGTCAAGCTCCTGTATCCTGTAGCCTTTCTTCACCCGTTCCTTCACCAGGGTCTTCTCCCCTTCATGTGTGCCCATGTAAAGGACCGCCTCAGCTCCTCTCTGCACGATTTTCATACCTAATTTAAAAGCACTCGAAATAAAAAAGGAATTATGGCCCAAAAGGAAGACATAGCCGAGATGGCAGTCCAGAACAAAAAGGAGAACATGGCTGAGTGGTACCCTGAGGTGGTGCAGAAATCAGAGATGGCAGACTACTCGCCCATAGGGGGCTGCATAATCTTCAGGCCCAACAGCTACGAGATATGGGAGAAGATAAAGTGCATCTTCGACAGGATGATAAAGGAGACCGGCCACAAGAACGCCTACTTCCCGCTCTTCATACCAGAGAGCTTACTGAAGAGGGAGGCTGACCACTTCTCAGGCTTCACCCCGGAAGTGGCATGGATAGAGCAGAAGGAAGGCGAGGAGAGATTCGCGCTCAGGCCGACGTCCGAGACCATCATCTACGACTCCTACTCCAAATGGATAAGGTCCTGGAGGGATTTGCCCCTCCTCCTGAACCAGTGGTGCAACATCATAAGGTGGGAGACCAAGGTGACCAAGCCCTTCCTAAGGACAAGGGAGTTCCTCTGGCAGGAGGGCCACACAGCCCATGAGACAGAGGAGGACGCAGAGAAAGAGGCCCGCATGATACTCAACATGTACGTTGACCTGATAGAGAACTACCTGGCAGTCCCCCTGATAGTCGGCAGGAAGTCAGAGAGCGAGAAGTTCGCCGGCGCCCTCAGGACATACACGATGGAATCCCTTATGCCTGACGGAAAGGCCCTGCAGATGGGGACGAGCCATAACCTGGGTCAGAACTTTGCGATAGCGTTCAACGTCAAGTACTTCGACCAGGACATGAAGGAGAAGCACGTCTGGAACACCAGCTGGGGCATATCGACAAGGCTGATAGGCTCCCTGATAATGGCCCATGGTGACGACAAGGGCCTCATACTGCCTCCCAGGATAGCGCCCACGCAGATAGTGGTGGTACCCATATACAAGAACGACACCAGAAAGGATGTCCTTAAGGCATCATGCGAGATGCTGAAGAAGCTCGACATGTTTACTGTCCATCTTGATGACAGGGACAACTACAGCCCAGGATGGAAGTTCAATGAGTGGGAGCTGAAGGGCATACCCCTCAGGAGAGAGATAGGGCCGAAGGACATAGCAAAGAAGCAGGCCATGCTCGTCAGGAGGGACACCGGCGAGAAGGAGGCTGTAAAGCTCACACATCTCGAGAAGAAGGTCGAAGAGACTTTGGACGCAATCCAGAAGAACCTCTTCAAGAGGGCCAAGAAGTTCCTGAGCGACAACACAGTGGAGGCCACAAACTTCAGCGACTTCC
>DAOVIL010000040.1 GCA_030673725.1 Candidatus Aenigmatarchaeota archaeon
AATCATGCCAGAGGTTGTGGCGATAGGGGCAGCGAACGTTGACCTTGTGTCCAGGGTTCCCAGGTTCCCCACAGAGGACGACGAAGTGGAGATGAGGGACCTGAAGATACTGGGAGGCGGCTCCTCTGCCAATGTCGCTGTGGGAGTGTCCAGGCTGGGGCACTCAGCAGGTTTTGTGGGCATAGTGGGCACAGACCACTTCGGGGACTTCCTGATGAAGGAGTTCGAGTCAGACAAGGTCGACACCACCCACACCCAGAGGCTCCCCGGAAGCAGTGGCATGCTGTTCGCCGCTGTAAGGGACGACGGCCAGAGGAACATGTATGCCAACAACGGCATAGCCACCATGTTCAATAGGGAGCACGTCCCCCTGGATTACATCAGCGGCGCCAAGGTCCTGCACCTGGCCAGCCTGATAGGAGAGGAAGTCCTCCCATCCTTCGAGCTGGCAGCCAGGACAGCAAAGGAAGCTGGCGTGAAGGTCATAATGGACCCGGGCTGCATATTTGCGGAGAAGGGCCTGAACAGGCTCCAGCCCATACTCCAGCACTGCGACATTCTGTTGCCTTCAGAGATGGAGGCAGAGATGCTGACAGGCAAGAAGGAAGAGGAGGCAGCGGCAGAGCTCCTCAAGACAGGCCCTTCTGTCGTGGTCATAACAATGGGAAAGGAAGGCTGCATACTCGCGACAAAGGACACCATGAAGAGGGTGCCGCTCAACCCAAAGACTAATGGAAGGATAGTTGATGTGACAGGCGGGGGCGATTCTTTTGCAGCAGGCTTCATAACAGGCATTCTTGAGGGCTGGACGCTGGAAGAGTGTGTAGAATACGGCATGCAGATAGGCTACATTGCCTCAGGAAGGGAAGGTGCCAGAGGGACTCCAAGAAGGGAAGAAACCAGGGAACTGCTTGGCAAATAGGCTAATTTAAATTTTACATCCAATAATCCATATGGTTGAGGAAGAGGTGGACAGGGAGCAGACTGTTTCTGTAAGTTCGATGTCAGACGATGAGCTGCAGAAGTTCATGTCAGAGAACGGAATCTCCCTGAAGGTTTCTGAGGCCAGAATGGTTGTCGAGAAGCTGAAGAGGGACCCAACCCTCACAGAGTTTCACATCTTCAACAATGAGTGGAGCGAGCACTGCTCCTACAAGTCCTCAAAGGAGGTGCTGAAGATGCTGCCGACTTCAGGCCCCACAGTTATGCAGGGCCCGCAGGAGGATGCAGGGATAATATACCTTACCACCATAGACAACGAGAAGTACGGAGTCGTCATAGCCCATGAGAGCCACAACCATCCTTCACAGGTCGTCCCGTACGAGGGAGCGGCCACAGGGATAGGCGGCATAGTCCGTGATGTGCTGTGCATGGGAGCGCACATCTTTGCGACAGCAGACCCCTTAAGGTTCGGGGACGTCACAGGAAAGAATGTCGCCAGGACAAGGTACATAGCGAACGCGGTTGTTGACGGGATAGCGGGATACACGAACCCGATAGGCATACCGAACATAGCAGGCGACGTCTACTTCAACCAGTCCTTTGATGATAATTGCCTGGTCAATGTCGTGAGCCTTGGCCTTGTGAAGGAATCAGAGATAATCCATTCTGCAGCCCCTGAGAATGCAGAGGGATATGACATTGTTATAGTCGGAAAAGGGACTGACAACTCAGGGTTCGGAGGTGTTTCCTTTGCTTCAGTCATACTTGACGAAGAGGACAAGGAGTCCAACAAGGGCGCAGTTCAAGTACCAGACCCGTTCCTGAAGAACATGCTGATAAGGGCGACAGAAGCAGTGTTCAAGGAAGCCAGGAAGCAGGGGATAAAGGTGGGCTTCAAGGACATGGGGGGAGGCGGCCTGATGTGCTCCACTTCAGAGATATGCTCTGCAGGAGGCTTCGGCGCTGACATAGACCTGGACAAGGTGCATGTCACGATGAAGAACCTTCCCCCTTACATCATATGCTGCTCTGAGACCCAGGAACGCTTCACCTGGGTGGTTCCCCCATCCTTCACTCCGACAGTCCTGAAGATATACAATGAGGATTTCGAGCTTCCCAATGTCGCAGAAGGCGCAAAGGCAGCTGTGATAGGAAAGGCCACAAAGGAGAAGCAGTATGTGCTCAGGCACAAGGGAAAGGTCGTCTGCAACGCTCCGATAGACGAGGTGACCACAGGGATAAAATACAGCAGGGGTCAGAAGATGCCCCTGAGGACATTCAAGGAGCCTGAAAATGTCCCAGACCCTCCCAATTATAATGAGGTATTGCTTAAGGTCCTGAGCCACCAGAACATAGCCTCCAGGGAGAGCATCTACAAGCATTATGATACAGAAGTCCAGGGTCTGGCTGTAATCAGGCCGGGCGAGGCAGACGCAGGGGTCATGGCGCCCATACCAGGGAATCCTGTCGGCGTCGCATTGTCAGTGGACTGCAATCCCAGGTACAACAGGATAGACCCGTACTGGGGAGCTGTCAGCGCAGTCGCAGAGGCGATGAGGAATGTCGCTGCAGTGGGCGCGGTCCCGCACGGGATGACAGACTGCCTGAACTACGGGAACCCTGAGAAGCCTGAAGCGTTCTGGCAGTTCGTCGAAGGCGTGAAGGGAGTGACTGATGCTGCAAAGAAGATATGGCTGAAGGGAACGAAAGAGCCTGTAGGGATTGTTTCAGGGAATGTCAGCTTCTACAACGAGAGCGCCACAGGAAACGCTGTGGACCCGTCGCCGGTCATAGCCTGCCTGGGTGTGCTGAAGGACCATGGGAAGGCCATAACCATGAGGATAAAGGGCTCTGGAAACGGCCTCTGGCTGCTCGGAGACAGGAAGGACGAGCTTGGAGGGTCTGTATACTACCACCTGCTTGGCCATCTAGGGAAGAATGTCCCGAGGATAGACTTTGAGCAGGAAAGGAACAGGATATACGCTGTGATAGACGCGATCGACAAGGGGATAGTCTACAGCTGCCATGACATATCTGACGGCGGGCTGGCAGTCACACTGTCAGAGATGATAATGGGCGGAGGAGGCTACGGAAACATAGGCGCAAACATAAACGTCAGGATGGACGGGAAGGCCTACCAGCTCCTTTTCTCTGAAAGCCCGGGATTCGTGATGGAAGTGCCGAAGGACAAGGAAGACCAGCTGAGGTTCATCTGCAAGGGCTATGGCATAGAGCCGGTCAAGATAGGCGAGACAGGCGGAGAGAACCTGATGATAACGTCAGGCGGAAGGAGGCTCATCAACCTGTCAGCGATAAAGCTCAGCCAGGCATGGAAGGGCGGGCTTAAGGAGGCTATGAAATGAAGGCGGCAGTAATCCTTTTCCCTGGAGTGAACTGCGAGCATGAGACAAAGCGCGCCCTGGAGTCGGCCGGCATACCTGCTGACATAGTCAGGTGGAACAATCCAAAAGGCCTTGAAACATACGACGGCTATGTGCTTGCAGGGGGGTGGAGCTATGAGGACAGGGTTCGGGCAGGCGTGATATCAGCCCAGGACCCTATCATGAATATAATAAGGGAGCAGGCAGATGCAGGAAAGCCTGTATTGGGCATATGCAACGGAGCCCAGGTGCTGTTGGAGACAGGAATGGTCCCCGGGATAAAGCCCGGAGAAGTGGAGATGGCCCTTGCCCCGAACATCAACCCCCTGGTTTCAGGATACTACTGCACCTGGGTCAGGATGAAGAACAACGCTGAAAGGAGAAGGTGCGCATTCACAAAGTTCGTCGACAGGAATGAGGTGATTCCAGTCCCGATTGCCCATGCAGAGGGAAGGTTCGTGACAAAGGACAAGGAGCTGATAAACAAGCTGATTGCGAACAACCAGATAATATTCAAGTACTGCAAGAAGGACGGCGGAGACGCTGAAGGCTTCCCTGACAACCCGAACAGCTCGATGTACAACATGGCGGGCATCTGCAACCCGAAAGGCAATGTCCTGGCGATGATGCCGCACCCTGAAAGGGCGAACTGGGCAAGGCAGGTCCCTTATTATGAGGCAAGGCCGTTCACTGACATGGAAAGCCCCGGGCCGTGCAGGAAGATATTCCAGTCAATGGGGTCATTCATGGAGGAGATGAAGAGGTGACAGGATGGCACAGGACATAGAGCTGACAGTCGGTTTGAAAATCCCGGACACGACAGCGATAACAGCATTCAAGGCGCTCCAGAAGATGGGCATCACAGAGCTGAAGAGGCTGAAGAGGGATGATTACTACAAGTTCAGGGCTGATTCTGACGACTTCGGCAAGGTCGCAGAAGAGCTGGGAAAGACAGACATCATAGTCAATGCGAACAAGCACAGCCACCATGTGAAGCCTGCAGGAAAGCCCTTCCCTGCCGAAAGGGACGACCTGGTCAGCATAAGGGTCCTTGTGAAGGACATACAGAACAGCGGACCCGGCCTGATGTCAGTGATGAGGGAAAGGCTCGGGATGAAGTACATAGAGTCAGCAGAGACAGGGGTCCTCTGGACAATGGGCTTCGGCTGCGAGAGGGACAGGGCATGGAAGCTTGCCAGGGACATCGGGAACAAGTTCCTCGCGAACCTGAACTACCAGGAAGCGACGTTCCTGGAGTCTGAGGGAGGCCCACAAGTCCTCGTCCTCTTCGGCAGCAAGTCTGACGAGCCTGTATACGGAAGGATAACAGAGGCGCTCCAGAAGGAAGGCATCCAGTACGAGATGAAGGTGTGCTCTGCCCACAGGAGCCCGAAGCTCCTTGACAGGATACTGGACGAGTACAAGGCTTCTGTCATAATAGCGGGCGCAGGGCTGGCTGCGCACCTGCCGGGCGTTGTCGCCTCTAAGACGATAAGCCCTGTGATAGGCGTGCCGTGCGACGGGAACTACCAGGGGCTGGACGCCATGCTCTCCATAATGCAGATGCCTCCGGGCATACCTGTGATGGGAGTCGGAGTAGGGAAGGCGAACGCCGCAGCAATGTCGGCGTGCCGCATGCCGAAGGATTATGAAACAGTCAACATAATCGGCGACAGGAACAGCAAGAGGGGGAAGGCAGCGGCTGACCTGCTGAAACAGTTCGGCGCGCTCCATGACTTCTCTGACAAGCTGAAGAAGGACGCGATCAACATAAACTTCTTTGACATCAACGACTACGTAAAGGCTGACACCAATTGCCTGGTGATAAACGTCCCGCTGTCAGGAAAGAATGCGGCAGAAGAGGCGCTGAGGGTCCTCCAGATGAGCAAGGAAGGCCTCTGGGTAGGGATGAACAGGGGAGACAATGCAGCCATAGCAGCACTCCAGATAATGGGGGCAGGGGGCAAGTTCAGGAAGCAGCTCGAGGAGCACAGGAAAGAGATGGAGAGGAAGATAGAGTCCCTCTACAGGCCAGCTAAGAAGGAGACCACATATAAGGAATCAGGGGTCGACATAGACGCAGCGGCAGAGTCAGTCAACAGGATAAAGGAGCACGTCAAGAGGACGTTCACGCCTGATGTCAGGATGGACCTGGGGAAGTTCGGAGGGGCCATAAGCGCGGCAAGGCTTAAACAGATGGAAGACCCTGTGATTGTTTCAAGCATTGACGGCGTCGGCACCAAGATGATAGTCGCAAAGATGATGAACAAGTGGGACACTGTCGGAAAGGACATAGTCAACCATTCAGCTGGAGACATATTGACCACAGGCGCGGCACCGATGTTCTTCCTGGACTACATAGCGTCAGAGAAGATGGAGCCCAGGGTGCTGGAGCAGATAGTGAAGGGAATGTCAGAGGCATCTGTAGAGGCAGGGATTGCCATGATAGGCGGCGAGCTTGCAGAGATGCCCGGAACATACGTCAAGGGGGAGAGGGATATAGCCGGCTGCATAGTCGGAACAGTGGAAAGGAGCAAAATGATTGACGGCTCAAGGATACAGGAGACAGACCTCCTGATAGGCATAGAGTCAAACGGCCTGCACACAAACGGATACTCCCTGGCCAGGAAGGTGCTG
>DAOVIL010000071.1 GCA_030673725.1 Candidatus Aenigmatarchaeota archaeon
GATGACCGACAACGAGGCCGAGATATACCTCATACTCCTCAAGATGGGAGAGGCCCTGGCGTCTGAGATAGCTGCAGGCACCAGGATATCCAGGCCCCATGTGTATGACTCCATCAACAAGCTGATAGAGAAGGGACTGGCCAGCTATGTCATAAAGAACAACAAGAAGTACTTCCGGGGAGCCAGCCCACACAAGCTTCTGGATTACCTGAAAGAGAAGGAGAGCGTGATAAAACAGGAGGAGAAGGAAATCACAGCAGCGCTTCCCACATTACTTAAGCTGCACAAACCCAAGGAGCCAAAGCCGATTGTGGAAGTGTACGAGGGAAAGGAGGGGATGAAGACCGTTCTTAATGACATCATAAAGACCTGCAAGGACAATCCCGAGGCTGCAAGGTTCGTGGGTTTCGGGGAATCCGCAAAGAAGGGTGAGGCAATAGCGCCGTATGCTTTCAAGAAGTACATGGCACAGAGGAAGAGATATAAGATAAGGGGCAGATTCCTTCATACAGTAGGTGTCGAGCCCCTTGGGGCACCTTATTCGGAATACAGGACCATACCCAAAGAGTATTCCGGGAAATCTTTCACGACAGTCTACGGCAACAAGACCGCTATATGGATGCTGCTCGAGAAGCCCCTGATAATAAAGATAGAGAGCCCTGATGTATCAGAGAGTTACAGGAGCCAGTTCGAGATGATGTGGGATCAGGAGACCAGGGTGCTACACGGGCTGGACGGCGTGAAGGAGTTCCTGAGGGACGTGGTTAGGACAGGGAAGGACTCATATTACATGGGTGTCAGTGGAGAGTACCAGAAGAGGATACCCAAAGAGCTTGATGAGTATTTTGACGGGCTGAGGAAGAAAGGCATTAAGGAATATCTCATAGTGCCTGCTGTTGGGAAGGTCCTGCATACTGACGTCAGCGTCGTAAAGTACGTACCCAAGGAATATTTCACCCCGGTGGACATGGTGGCATATGGGAACAAGATAGCCATCATCAACTGGAAGAAACCGATAACTGTTATCATGATGGAGAATGAGGACGTGGCTGATTCCTTAAGGAAGAATTTCAAGATGCTCTGGGGGCAGGAAGCAATGGTCTATAGGGGCATGGACGGGATGAGGGATGCATTCGATATCATGCTAGAAGGCATGAAGAAGGGTGATTGCCATTATGGTATCGGTGTCCATTACATAACAAAAGAGATGAACGATATGCTAATAGATTTCTTCAGAAGGAGGGCTGCGAAAGGGGTTTCAGCAAAGGTCCTTTTTAACCCAGAGGCCAGAAAATATGGGGAATCTAGAGCCAAGATACCCTTGACAGAAGTCAGGTACACGCCGAAAGGCCTGACCACTCCTGCCATACTGAACGTGTTTGGTGAGAAGGCGCTAATAACCATCTCCTCAAGGAAAGAACCCATAGTGTTTGTGATAGACAACAAGGAGGTTGCGCAGTCGTTCAAGTCCTATTTCAACATGCTGTGGGAGAGGAAGACAGGGGTGTATGAGGGTATGGATGAAGTGTTTGAGCTCTTCTACAGAATGCTGGATGAGCTGAAGCGTGGGGAGACATACCATGCGATGGGCGCGGGCTGGAGATATATCACCCCAGTCCCAGGCTTCTTAAAGGCAATCCACGCTTTCGACGCTGCAAGAATTAAGAAGGGCGTGCACCTAAATATCCTCTTCAATCACGACGCCCGCGAAAGCGTAAAGAAAAGGATGGGTGATTTCAGGAAGGCTGAAGTTAAATTCACGCCTCCTGCGCTGAAGACTCCCATGCAGATAATATTCTACAAGGACAAGGCGCTCATGGTCCTGTGGACGAAGGAACCGCCTACAGCTTTTTTGATAGAGGACAAGGCTGTCGCCAAATCATTCAGGGATTACTACAACATGCTGGACAAGATAGCTAGGCCTTAGGCTTCTTTGTTCTCCAGAGGCCTATGGAGTGCCTCAGGTAGTTCCAGAATTCGCCCTTCCTGAGCTTTGACTTGCCGTGCCTTCGGTTACGGAAGTTGATGGGGACCTCCTCCACTCTGTGTATGTTGCCTTTTGCCAGTATCTCCAGGAGGATTTTATATCCTCGGGGGTTTAGCTCGACGCCTTCAAGCGCCTCCCTCTTCACCATGAAGAAGCCTGAAAGGGGGTCCTTCACGTTCGTTATTGGCCTGGCGAGGAGCTTGGCTCCCTTTGAGACGAGCTTCCTGTGGAAGGGCCAGCCGACTATGGAGCCGCCTGGGACATGCCTGCTGCCTATCACCACGTCAGCTCCCTGGCGCATCAGGACCTTGAACATCCTGGGTATGGCCTCGGGGTTGTGGGAGTGGTCAGCGTCCATCACGCACAGGAAAGGGCTGTTGGACTGCCTGAAGCCCTCCAGAACCGCTGTGCTGAGGCCCATCTTTCCCGGCCGCCTCACGACGCGGACATTGAACCTCTCACTGAATGCCTCTGCTGCATCAGCTGTCCCATCAGGGGAGTTGTCGTCAACAACTATCACCTCGCCTTCCATGTTGGCGGCAAGGAGCTGACCAAAGACCTGAGGGATGAGCTTCTCTATGTTTTCCTTCTCGTTGAATGTGGGTATTATTATTGAAAGCATACGGCTCTCTTGAGAATTGGAGAAAGGGTTTTTAAGCTGCCTGCTCCCCTCTCGATGTTTAATAATTATGAATCCAATTTCTAAGCATGGGAAGGAAAGAGGGGATGAGCGCGCTGGATATCAGATTCATCATCCATGAGCTGAAGGACGCCCTCATTGACGGAAGGATACAGAAGATATACCAGTACGGACCCAAGTCAAAAAGGTTCCTGTTCGAGGTGCACAAGCCAGGGAAGGGGGAGAGCAGGCTGTACGTTGACCAGAGCAAGATATTCATCACAAAGGAGAAGGAGCCTGCGCCCCAGGAGCCGCCCTCGTTCTGCATGTTCCTGAGGAAGCACCTGATGAACCAGAGGATAAGGAACGTGAAGCAGCACGGGTTCGACAGGATAGTAGAGATAGAAACAGACGGGGCAACCATCATATTCGAGCTGCTGGCGCCGGGGAACGTCGTGCTGGTTGACTCCATGAGGAACATAATCATGCCCCTGGAGATCCAGAGATGGAAGGACAGGGAAGTGAAGCCCAAGATGCCTTACAAATACCCCCCAGCGCTTACAGACCCCTTCGGGCTGTCGATGGACGGGCTGACCAGGATGCTCCAGAGGACTGATAAGGCAGTGGGCCAGCTTCTGGCTACCAGCCTGGGTCTCGGTTCCGTATACTCTGACGAGGTGTGCGCCAGGGCAGGGGTGGACAAGAGCAGGCCCGGCCAGGAGATGAGGATGGAGGAGACAGCCAACCTGCATAATGCCATAGCCAGCCTGGTGAAGCACGGGATAGAGCCTGCTATATACGAGGATTTTGTCGCACCATTCCCGCTCAAGGTGCTGGAGGATAAGCCGAAGGAGACGAAGATGACGTTCTCAGAGGCGATAGACAGCTACTTCTCGGAGCAGTTCATAGGGGCCAGGGTGGAAGAGGAAAAGGAGATAATAGAGGAAAGGAGAGAAAGGATACAGAGGATAGAAGAAGGGCAGAGGAAGGCCAGGGAGAAATGGGTGAAGGTGACAGAGGAATCAAGGGAAGAGGCTGACCTGATATACAAGAACTACCAGACAGTCCAGAAGGTGCTTGACGGGATAAGGAAGATGAAAGACGAGGGGAAGGAATGGGACGAGATAAAGGAGGCCATGAAGGAAGTGGAAGAGGTGAAGGAGATAAGGGAGAATGAAGGGATAATCATACTTGAGCTTGAAGGGAAGGAAGTGGAGCTTGACATAAGGAAGGATATAGAGGAGAACGCTGCGAGGCATTATGAGGAGTCCAAACACGCCAAGAGGAAGCTGGTCAAGATAGAGGAGGCCAAGGAGGTCGTGCAGCAGAAGATGGAACAGATAGAAGAAGAGGAAGCTGAAGAGGAGGAGAAGCCCAAGAAGAAGAGAAGGAGGAAGAAATGGTACGAGAAGTTCAAGTGGTTCCTTTCTTCAGACGGCATACTTGTGATAGCAGGGAGGAGCGCGGCCCAGAACGAGACC
>DAOVIL010000070.1 GCA_030673725.1 Candidatus Aenigmatarchaeota archaeon
CTCTGCCCTGAACATAAGGCCCTTTGTCTTCTTCCATAAGGAATCTGCCAGCTCTGCCTTTTCAGCCAGAACCTTCTTATTTGATAGGTTGGTTATGGTAACATGATTTCCGTCAATACTCGGAAATCGCTTTTTTACTTTCATCCCCCACCTGCTCCTTTATAGATTTTGCGGTCTTGGGACCGACAAGCCTCTCAACTGTCTCCATCGGCGCCTTCTTCAGCTCTGCCAGTGACTTTATGCCTGAGTGGAACAGCACCCTGGCCTTGACACGGCCTATGCCCTTCAGCCTCACTAGAGGCAGCAGATTCTCCCTCACCCCGTACCTCAGCCTTACCCTTATCTTCCTCAGGCCCTTTATCGCGTTCATGTAGTTCAGCAGGAGGCCGAGCTCCTGCGAGGAGTACAGCAGCCAGTCAGCCCTTTCCAGCCTTGCCCTGAGCTCCCCGGGTGTAACGCCATAATCCTGCAGTATCTCCTCCTCACCTGATTCCTCTGCCCAGGACAGCAGCATAGCTGCTGTCTTTATTGCCCTCAGGAACTCGTCATATTCCATGTCCCATTCATCCGGCGGGCTGTCCACCAGGGAATCGGCGTGCCTTTCCATCACATCATTCAGCGCCTCTATGTCGCCTTTCCTTATGTTCAGCAGCGGCCTCATCTCTATGGTGTCTGCTATCACGTGCAGGAGGCCCAGGTCTGTGGTGCCTTCCGAGTTCACCCTCTCCAGCCTCTTTATGAGGGAGTGCGCAGTGAGCGGGTCTATGTAGAGCTCTGAGACCCTTTTTCCTATCCTGGTGGCCGTCAGGTTGCCTTTCCCTTCCTCCATCACGTCCAAGCCTGTCTTGAAAGGGCCTGCGTCCGGGGATGCGCCAGCATCCCCTGAGGCCCCTTCGATGAACTTGAAGTCCCTGAGCAGCTCCAGCACATTCTCCAGGTTCTTTTTCAGCTGCTCCATGTCCCTGTACTGGTGCGCATGGAATGTCTTGGCAAAGAAGCCGAAAAGCTCCTTCCTGGTGGATACAGCACCTGAGGCTATAAGCGAGAGCACGTGCATCCTCAATACAGGCTCCACCCCCAGCTTGGAGTATATCTTCTCAGGCTCCCCGTTTATGTAGTTCTGCCAGGCATAATCAGCTTCCTGCCTGTTCTTCGCTATTAATATAGCCTCCCCGTACTCGTCATATTTCGGCCTTCCGGCTCTCCCTGACATCTGCTCTATCTCCAGGGCAGGCAGGTAGTCCATTCCCTTGAAGGATGAGAATCTCTTCAAATCCCTCACCACTGTCCTGAACGCAGGCAGGTTCATTCCCATGGCCAGGGTAGGCGTTGCTGATATGACCTTTATGCAGCCCTCCCTGAATGCGCCTTCGACCAGCTTCCTCTGCTTGCTTGTCAGCCCTGCATGGTGGAACGCTGTGCCCTTCCTTATGCAGTTAGCCAGCCTCTTGCACTGCTGTGTGGGGTGCTCCAGAACCTTCTCTGCTTTCTGGGCTATCTCTTCCAGCTGCTGCTTCTCTGTCTGGTGCAGCCTTTCCGAGACATAAACACCTATCTTCTCTGCAGTTGACTGGGTGCTCCTCCTGGTGGAGACGAAGAAGAGTATCTGTTTCCCCTTGTCCAGGGTGTTCGACACAATGGACTTGACAGGGTTAGCCGGGTTGACTTCCATCTTCTTCTGCGGGACGAAGTCCACGGCATCATCAAAACAGAGCCCCCTGTAAAGCGTTATGGGGCGGTAGTCTGACTTGACAGCCTCTGCTCCCAGCCATTCAGCCAGCTCCTCGTAGTTGCTTATGGTGGCTGAGAGGCCGATTATCTGGGGGTTCACGAACTGCCTCAGCCTTGTGAGCGTGACCTCCAGGGTAGGGCCCCTGTTGGCTGAATCCAGTAGGTGTATCTCATCAGCTATCACCAGCCCGACATCGTTTATCCATTCTATCCCGTGCCTCATGAGGGAATCCAGCTTCTCAGAAGTGGCTATTATCAGGTCCTTTGAGGCAAGCCAGGGGTCGCTCGAGTCCATGTCTCCGCTGGACACCGCAACCTTTATCCCGAGCTTCTCGTACTTCTCCCTGAACTCCTCATGCTTCTCTGTAGCCAAAGCCTTCAGTGGCACTATGTACACGACCTTCTTGTTCTTCCTTATGACGTTCAGGGCTGCTATCTCAGCTATCAGTGTCTTGCCGCTGGCAGTGGGCGCAGCCACAACCATGTTCTTGCCCTCAAGAAGACCAGCATCTATCGCCATCTTCTGGGCAGGGTTGAGCTCCTTGTAACCGGAAAGCTCGAGTACTTTCGAAACAGCGTCTTTCATAAGAATAATTTACTTCCATCCTTCTAAAGTGCTATTGCCGAAGAGGTCATCACTGAAGAGGCGGAGAAGAAACCCAGATGACCGGATATCGATGTTCCTGCCTCTCTTATCCTTCTCTTTTTGGAAAGGGAAGCTGCGGGACAGGTCTTCTGAGACTATCTCAAGTATCTCCCTGTAGATGGCGCCCAGGTTGAACAGCACATAATCCGTGCTTCTAAAATGATACCTCTTAAGCTCTTCTTTCTTGGCGGGGCTGAATACGCCGCGCTTTTCGCCTCTTATATGCGAATGGAACATGTTCCTCTGTTCAGGGGGCGTTCCTGGCGGGGTGCGGTCAGGATTCCCGTCATTATCCCTGTCCCAGACCCTAAGAACAGACCTTTCCCTTATGCCTTTTCCCAGGCTCTGGAAGTGCTCACAGAGAAGCTGCGTGTAAGCGTTCGGTCCTTCGCAGTGCTCGATTGTGACGTTGCCGAACCTGGCTTTGTACACCATGTTCTCCCCGTCAGCCTCAGGCTTCACATGAGCCTTCATGTACTGCAGTATCTCCATCAGGTAGTCCTTGGCCGTCTTCATGTGGGGAAGCTCTATCCTCTGCCTGGGGTAGAGGAACTGGTCAAAAGCCTCCCTGTTGGGGTTTGCCCTTTTCCCTCCGAAGAAGGCGCATCCTCCCAAACTCAAAAAGGCCAACGCATAGCCAGCAGGTTTAATCATGGAATAAGTTATGAAGGGAAGAAATTTAAAACAGGGGGTTGTGGTTTGCAATCAGTCAGGAAGGTCCTCTATCCTATTACACAGTTCCCTCAACTTGTTGTGGTAATATCCTTTCAAGTTATCGGTGATTACGCTTGTGATCATCCTTGTCCGTTTATTGAACTCCTCCCTTTCCTTTTCTTTAATCTTTTCGTCCTCTCCTGGCACCCTTAATACTGTTTGGGCCTGCGCCACGAACAGCTTCTTGCCGAGCAGCCTGCACTTTCCGTTGGCGCCGTAGTCCACGAGCGTCATCTCTACGGCGAATGGCACATTGTCCGGCAAGATGACTGTATCCATGCAGTAGAGGTTGAATCTCTTAAAGCCGTCGCTGGCTTCGGCATAAGACGCCCTCATGTCAGCCCATCGTTGAAGTACATACCCTGTCCTCTCGTTTATCGTTATCGGCTTTACCTTCCTCTTCATGTAGCCTATTATCCTCTCGAGGTAGGCAGTAGGCGGTAGCTTGGGCTCTGGCTTGACAGGCTTTCCAAGCTCCACGTGCTCAAATAACGGGGACTCCTCAAGGAGCGAATCGTCAGGCATCGCCCCGACTGCCTGTATCTTTGGCCCGTCATACTCCTCTGGCTCCCCTGCGCATGACGGGAGGAAGGAGAGCGCGAAGAGGACAGGCGCTGCAAAGAGACGGTAAGCCCGTGGCATGAATTAATATAACACGTAAAACGTTATATTTGGGTATGATGGGTCACGATTTCGTGGTGGTGCACTATGCTGAGATTGGCATAAAGGGAAAGAACAGGAGCATGTTCGAGAACAGGCTGGTGGACAACACCAGGAAAGCCCTGGAAGGGCTGGAATACAAGTCTGTCAAGAGGGCAACTGGAAGGGTGCTGGTCGAGCTCTCGAAGAGCTCTGACGTGAAGAAGATAGCGAAAAGGCTGGAGAGGGTGTTCGGCATATCAGGCTTCAGCCCTACCTGGTCATGCAAGACTGACATGAAACCAATAGAATCCAAAGCCTTGGACGTGATGAAAGGGAAGAAGGGCAGTTTCCGTGTCTCGGCCACCAGATC
>DAOVIL010000143.1 GCA_030673725.1 Candidatus Aenigmatarchaeota archaeon
AGCGTTCACCTCGTCTTCTGCCGACACATACACATCACTGGCATTGGACAGGTACGGTACTCACGTGACGAAGAACACTGAGGACCAGAAGACTGTGACCATCAGCTACCCGGACGAGCAGGCAAATGTGGCGGTCGGCATTGGGCCGAACCCGTCATTCACGTCTGCAGGCGGCGCCGTTGAGGTCGAGACAGCTGTGAAAATAACATCTCCTGTTGCAAAGCTCGCATCTGAGGTTCAGGCAATGATAAACGCAAACACCCTGAACGCAGATCTGATACTAGTTGGCGGACCATGTGCTAACAGTCTGGTCGAGACGCTGGCCACAAATGGCCACATCAAGACTTGCGACACATGGGACTACACAACTGGTGTCATAAAGGAAGTCGCTGACGCATTTGTCACTGGAAAGAAGGCACTGATCGTGGCAGGTACGATGGCGGACGACACAAGGAGCTTAGCGGCCAAGGTAATGCAGAACACACTGTCTTTCGAGGCATAAAGTCTTGCTAGAATAAATATAAAGGGGGTTTATCCCCCTCCTTTCTTGTTTTTTCATTCTTCCTGGCTTAGCTCTATCTCTCTAGAATGGCCTCTGCTCCCTTCTGAGCCTCATCGCAGACGGAAGGTTGCCTGTCTCGCTCACTATGAGAGAATACAGCCTGTCCATGTCATCCTCAGACAGCTTGGCCACATTGTCTGCCTCTATTATGGGCACAGGAAGGCCGTAGCTGGGGTGCTGGCTGGCCACCTCCATCAGGACAGGGGCAAGCATTCTGTCATCCCCGCCCAGGAAATCCACCTTTATCGGCCTGTCCAGCTTTGCTGTCCTGATATAGAATGTGCTGACCCTGGAGGCATGCTCCCCCATGTCCTTAAGGATATTGTGGCCTGACACAGAGCTTGCATACGGGAATGGGGCAGTCATCTCCCCCACTTCCAGCGCAGAGAACAGCAGGTTCGTGTCCCTGCTCGACCCCAGGCAGGCTGCTATCTCCGGGGGGAGCTCCTTTCCGCTCTTCGGTGCAACTTCATCCCTCAGCATGGTGCAGAACCTGGTGCTTCTGCTGTCCTCCACTATGCCGGCAAGCATGGTACCTGACCCGACTATCCTGGAATAGAGCCTCCTGTATTTCTCTATCACCCTTGAGTATATCCCATATGCCTCTGATTTGCCTGATGCCGGCCTGTCCGAGTAATGGGGCACTATGGAGCCATCCATCATGAGTATATCTGGCTTGAAGCGCTCCAGGCACTCCAGAACAACGTCAATCTCTGACTCTATCCTCACAAGGGATGAAAGATAGGCCCAGTCTATGTCCGATAAGGCCTCGAAGACCTTAGGGACAGGCGTGGGGGCCTTGGACGGCCAGTATTTAACCCCAGAGAGCTTTCCCTTCTCATAGCTCATGCAGACACCTGCTGCCCTCACAAGGGCGCAGTCAAAGCCGTGGAATGACTTCTTTATCAGCCCCCCGTCCACTGCAGCCACCCTGAAGGAATCCGGGATATCGCCCCCAGCTTTCCTCAGAAGGCCTGGGAAAGAGGACTTTATGAAAGCTGATGCCTGTTTCCTCTTGTTTTCAGCCGCCTCCAGCCTGGCCGCTATGCGTCTTATCTCCGGGCCGATGTTATGCATAAATAATTGTTTCATTCAGGGTTTTAATTGTTTCAGTGCTCAAGTGGCATTTAAAAATTTAACCCATATTATA
>DAOVIL010000083.1 GCA_030673725.1 Candidatus Aenigmatarchaeota archaeon
CCTCATCCTCTTCCCCACAAGTATGGCCTGGAGGGTCTCAGGCGTGCTTATCATCATCTCAGGCGGGTTCTCGACCTGCATGCTCCTCTCATACTGTGTGGTGTCGCCATGCCTTACGCTCACATCGAACTCCAGTTCCCTGGCCCACCACCTTATCCTGTTCCAGAGGTCCCTGTTGAGTGACTTGAGGGGCGTTATGTACAATACAGCTATCGGCTTGTGCTCAATCCTCTCCATCCGGTTGAACACAGGAAGGAGCGCGCTTTCAGTCTTCCCGCTCCCTGTCTCTGATATGATGAGAGTGTTCTTCCCTTCCAGCACCTCTGGTATGACCTCCTTCTGGATAGGAGTGGGCTCCTTGAACCGTTTACTGACTGCCCTTTTCAGCTTCGGCTCAAGCAAATCGAATACATCCTGGCTCATACTGATACAATATGCAGTTACTTTAAAAAGTATATCTTCAAGAAATCCTCATGAAGAGGAAAAAAATATATATCGGGGTTGAACCGGCACTGTTTGACAGATTCAGCGAGCTTTACTTGAACGCAGAAACCATAAGTTTTCTGGGCGGTACGCTTCCGGTAGAAATAGGTGCCAGTACACCGAGGCCATCCTTTCCAACCAGGGAACAGATAGAATATCTTAAAAACATTGGAATAAGCGAGAGAGATCTTAGACCAGAGCAGTACAGGATGTACATCAGCAGCGATATCACCGAAGTTACTGAACAGCCCGGCGGCGTTGACCTCCCTGCAAGCGTGCTGGATAGCCAGGAATCATTCAAAGAAGATGTCCTTTCCAGGATAAAGAAGGAAGCAGGGTCCCCAGAGGACAATTAGAGAGCCAGAACCCTTTTCCGATTTTTATACTGGGTAAGACCAATTATCTATATGGGTGTGGGAAAGCTAGGTGTCTCTCTTCTAGTCCTGTTTGCTGTGTTATTGTTAGCGGCAGAAGCGTCGGCATCCATCACGATGGAGACATCTGGGGTGGCTGCGTACCCCAGGGGAAGCAAGATGACAGGAACGCTCAATATCCTCTACAGCGACCTCCTGCCGCAGACGGCATTCCTGAACGCCTACATAGACGGCGACCACAAGGACACTGTGTCGCTTCTCAGCTACATCCAGAACGAGAGCGAATACCAGTTCGCTGACATCATGTTCGACTATAACATGACTGCCTCAGGCACAAACACCTGGGACTCCTACCCTGAGCAGTCCTTCAACTACAACATAAAGGCATTGGGTACATGCGGCGGCGCGAAATGCTGCGACTACAGCGAGGGCTACTGCTGGTGCGACTGCACCTGTGGGGACCTGCAGAATCCTGGCAGCTTTCCGTGCCCCTGGTCAGTAGAGGTCCCGGGCACAGGCACAGTGGACGGTGATGACGGCCTGAAGCAGGTAAAGGACGCTGAGGAGATAGTATCCCCTCCCCTGGACCATAACGGCGACCATACCTGGAGCGAGATATCCAACACAAACCCGAACGTGCAGCCCAGCATGAGAGCTGCATGCGGGAACAGCGTGAGCGGATATGTGACATGGCCTGATGGCTGGGTCATAAGGCAGCTCTTGGACTCAGAGCTCCAGCAGATAGCAGGGACTGCAGACAGGGAGACAACGATAGACGCTTTTGACCACGACAGCATGAATTTCAATTACAGGAAATACGGGGGGCCTTTCGGGTACCTTGGGGGAGGCGTATACAAGGACCCTGACGGAGCAGGGCCTGAGCAGCCTTCCTACCAGTATTCCCCTAACCATGTCACCTGGACAGGTTCCACAGGCTACATAAGGATAAAGAACTATGACCCTGACGCCACCTATGTTGCAGTCTACCTGCCCCCGAACGGGCCGAAGCTGTGCGCTTACACAGACTACACAGTGGAGAATGTCCAGGAGTGGGCCAAGTCAAAGACCCAGCAGAACGCTGTCACCAACAGGAACTCGCCCTTCACCAAGCAGTGGAGCGGGTTTGAGCTCTCGGTCTTGTTGCCTCCCCCTCCCTGCCCGTCAGGCTGCGTGAAGGAAGTGGAATCCTACGGCTCTGTATTGGAAGAGGGGGGTGATGTCCAGGTAAGCTTCAGTTCAGTCACCAACACCACCACAGCCACCACCAATTCCACCAGCCTTGCCCGCACATACGTGGCCTCCATAGACCTGAACAGCTTCACCAGCCTGGCTGCGCCTAGCATATCAGGCGTGCATGAGCTCTCCTTTAGGATACTCCACCAGGGAAGCGAGCTTGCTGATGAAACATTCAACTTCACTGTATGCGATGACTCTGACGGTGACGGCTATTGTGCAGAGGTGGATGACTGCAATGACAATGTCTCTACAGTGTACCCTGGTGGGACAGAGGCATGTAACGGGATGGATGATGACTGCGACGGGGAGATAGACGAGGACTTCAAATCAGTCGAGAGCAGGATAGGAAACCCCTGCGGGGTGGGAGCCTGCGAAGGCTACTATGTCTGCACATACGACGGCTCTGACGTGAAGTGCAGCAGCGACTACAGGCCTGGGGAGCTCCTGGAGATATGCGATGACGGAACAGACAATGACTGCGACGGAGTGACTGATGAGAAGTACGAACTGGTCGGCGGGATGCAGACAGTTGCGTGCGTATGCGCGAACGGCGAGACCAGGACCTGCGGCACGAGCGTCGGGGCCTGCACCATAGGGTATGAGGTGTGCACCAACCACCAATGGGGAGGCGGGTGCATAGACGCTGTGATGCCGGCCACAGAGGCCTGCAACAGTATAGACGATGACTGCGACGGGGTGATAGACAACGTGGCAGGCGGGACATCGGTCTCCACTTCCAGGTGCGCATGCTACGGAGGCGGTTACCCCTTAGAGGAGATATGCAACGAGGTGGATGACGACTGCGACGGCCTGATAGACGAGGACATGGCATGCTGCACAACCGGCATGTCAAGGCAGTGCGGCACCGACATAGGAATATGCCAGCCTGGAATGCAGAGTTGCATAGGCGGCAACTGGGGCTCCTGTGATGGCGGAGTTGAGCCCAAGACAGAGATATGCTACAATAACGAGGATGACGACTGCGACGGGGAGACAGACGAGGAATGCACGCCTCAGGTGACCTGCAACAACGGGATACAGGACCTGAACGAGGACGGTGTTGACTGCGGGGGCATCTGCCCGAAGGCCTGCCCTGAGCTAGGGATACCGACTGTATGGCTGATATTCTCTATAGTGATACTTGTTGTGGTAGTGGGAGTAGGCTTGCTTGCCTTCAAAGGCGTGATATAGGGATGACCAGGAAATTCATTCTTACAGGAGGGCCCTGTACAGGGAAGACCGAGACGCTCAAAGCCATGGAAAGTGAAGGCTTCCAGGTCATGACAGAAGCAGCAAGGATAGTCATAGAGAGGGAGCAGGCAAAAGGAAGCGATTCCCTCCCCTGGCTGGACAGGGACAAGTTCCAGAAGGCTGTGCTGGAAAAGCAG
>DAOVIL010000010.1 GCA_030673725.1 Candidatus Aenigmatarchaeota archaeon
ATAGGAAAGGGATTAAGACCATCAAAAGAACCAGTGGATACCGTTATTGCTGGTATGATTGGAGGTTCTGGAAAGATAATATTTAATTCTGAGAAGATTTTATGTAAAGAAATAAAATGTATAGCCAGAGGAGATAAGTTTTGTATGTTTGAAATTTACGAGAAGATATAATGTACTTAAAATATATACGAGTCATGGTTCCCTACTATATACCAATTGCAATATTAGGAATGCTAGTAGGAGCAATTCTAACACTACAAGATGTACCAGATTTAAAAGTCATATATGCTGCAATAAGTCTATTATTTTTAGTTGGAGGATTTAATACGCTCAATGGCGTTTTTGATAGAGCAATTGATAGAGTGAATAAACCAAATAGGCCCATTGCAAGTGGGAAGATGTCAGTCAGGATGGGCGTTCTATATTCTATGGCCCTCTATATAATAGCTATTTTTGGCGCAATTCTAGTCAATTTTTATTTCATTTCAATCGTTTTAATCTCAATCTTGTTAACTGCTCTATATTCCATCCCATTTGTTAACCTGAGGAGCAGATTCGTCATAAATACATTCACGGGTCTTATTTTCTATGGATTTTTGTGTCCACTTTCTGGGTGGGCGATCTACCCCTACTTAAGGATGCCTATAGAAATGATAATTTTTATTTTTATTTTAGGGGCAGGTATAGCCATAACCAAAGACTTCGAGGACATAAAGGGGGACAAAATGTTTGGTATAAAAACCATACCTGTAGTATTTGGAGAGAGCAGTAGGAAGATAGTATCCTTTTTGTTAATATTAGCATTTATTTATCTTTCCATACTGGCCTTAACAGAATTGATTGAGATAAAATACTTATGGACTCTCATATTTTTGCCATGGGTATTATATACAATTTATGTAATGAACCAGGGAATTGGTAAACGATTATATTTTTTTAAAAATATCATGTTAGCAATATCAGTTGAACTTTTCATTATTGCTCTTACATTCGTTTAACAATTAGACCTTTATTAGAAATAGCTAATTGGTAAACGTCCGTTCCGTGCTTTGTCCTCCGCATCTTTCTTACTGAGAGACTTCTATTGGTTTCTTCTCCAATTCCCAAATAATTCAAAACAATCACGCTGTCAACAACAAACTCCTCGACACCCCATCTGCTGAGGCCCTTGCTGTCCTCTGTGATTTCTGTGGTTAGGAGGACGGTGCATTTGCTCTGCCTCTTCACTGCATCTATCAGGCTCAGCAGCTTCCTCCGAATCATCATCTCGTTCTCTATCGTAAGTCCGATGACTGAGGTGGAGTCTATTACAAGCCTTTTGGCTCCGATGGTCTTTATGCTGTTCAGTATGGCTGCGGCGAGGTTGTTTACCTGGGCAGGATCGAAGTAGTCTATTGAACATATCCCCTGCTTCTCGTACTTGGAGAAATCCATCCCGAACTGGGCGACATCCATCTTGAGGTCGTCCGGGTGCTCTTCCATTGTGATGTAAACGCCGGGCTCTCCCTTCTTAAGGCCTTCCCAGAGGAACTGTGCAGCTAATATTGTCTTGCCTGTCCCTGTGCCGCCGGTCACCAGGTTGACAGAGTTCCTGACGAATCCCCCCTGTATGAGAGGGTCGAGACCAGGTATGCCTGACGTGACTCGCGGAATGGTAGCTGCCATGTTTAAATAATGTCAGCGGGCTAATAAATAGTTTAAATTCCAGCCACGACAACAATAAAGCATGGTGCAGATTAAGGGCTATCTTAGGAGTAAGTTTAAGAGACCCAGCCTCCCCGCCTACCCGAAGATAAGGATGAGGGAGCCCAAGCTGCTTATTGTCCTGCCTGCATTCAAGGACACGAAAAAGACTGATGTCAGGTACCCCCTTCTGGAGCCGTTCGCCTATGCCCACATAAAGTGGAACGAGAAGAAGAAGACGCTGGAATACAGGGTGGAAGAGCCTGAGCTTGCCCCGGACGAGAAGAAGATGCTGGATAAGATAGAGAGAAACCTGAAGGAAATGATTGACGTGAAGATAACGGTCATGGAGGGGGACAAGGCGGCAGGTTACCTGCAGGAGAAGGTAAAGCAGGTGATGGAGGAGACAGGCATGAATGTGCCGGTGGCCAAGTTCATCAAGATAATGTACTACCTGATGAGGAATCTAGTGGGCCTGAACGAGATAGAGCCCATAATGCACGACCCTTACATAGAGGACCTGGGGTGCCCTGGCCTGAATACCCCCATCTACCTGGTCCACAGGAAATACGGCTCAATGGAGACCAGCGTGGAGTTCAGGGACACCGATTACCTGAACAACTTCGTCATAAAGCTTTCAGAGAGGTGCGGCCGTTACATCTCATACGCCAAGCCGCTGCTGGGAGGCACGCTTCCTGACGGCAGCAGGATACAGGCGACCCTGGCGAAGGACGTCACGACAAAGGGGCCTACCTTCTCCATAAGGAAGTTCAGGAGGAACCCTTACTCTCCTGTGGACATGCTGGGCCTGAAGACCGTCTCCCCTGAGCTGCTTGCATACCTCTGGTTCCTGGTTGAGTATTCTATATCCTTCCTGGTGTGCGGAGGCGTGGCGTCAGGGAAGACCACATTCCTGAACACCCTGAGCATGTTCATTCCCCCTGAAGACAAGATAGTCTCGATAGAGGATGTGAGGGAGATAAACATACCGCATGATAACTGGATACCTGCCACTGCAAGGACAGGGTTCGGTGTGCCTGAGGCAGGGGGAAGGGGATATGGAGAGGTCACCCTCTTCGACCTGCTGAAGGAAAGCTTCAGGATGAAGCCGGATTACACCATTGTGGGGGAGGTGAGGGGAAAAGAGGCATACGTCATGTTCCAGGGCATGGCGTCAGGCAACCCAAGCATGGGCACCATACACGCTGGCTCTGTAGACGATGTGATAAAGAGGCTGCAGACGCCCCCCATAGACCTGTCACCGTCCCTTATAGAGGCTCTGGATGCCATAATTGTGATGTCCAATGCCAAGGAGAAGGGCAAATCCGCCAGGAGGGTGAAGGAGATAATTGAGATACAGTCAATAGACTCGCAGACCAACAAGGTCCTGGGCACCAAGACATTCATGTGGATACCCAGCACAGACGAGTTCAAGGACAATACAGTAGAGTCACAACTGCTCCACAAGATATCGTTCGAGAGGGGGATATCCTTCCCTGAGATAAGGAAGCAGCTGGAGAAGAGGAAGAAGGTGCTGGAATGGATGAAGAGGCACAACATACTGCAGTATGACGAGGTCACCAAGCTCGTCAACCTCTACTACAAGGACGAGGACGCAATAATGGACTGGGTCCAGAGGGACATCCCGCCCTACCAGACCAAGACAAAGGAAGCAATCTCCAGGATGTGGGAAGAGTCAGCGACCGGCCTGAAGATAATAAAGTGATTTCTTACACGCCCGGATACGTTACATGGATGAAGGCCAGGAACACGATGTTCAGAAGGGGCAGCACTAACCAGGTGAGGAGGGTTATTATGTCCTGTATGGTCAGGCCCATTATCTCCCCGCCTATTATGCTCATGACGCCCAATACTGCCAGAAGCATGAGCGGGGCCGCCACAAGGAGCGCGGTGTATATGTCAGCGTAAGTGGAAAGGGTCTTCAGGTAGTTCTCCCTCTTTATCCTGTACGCGAAGAGCGACTTGTCAGACATGTCCTTCAGGTAGTTGACCAGGTCCCCTCCCCTTTCTATTGTGGACGTCATGCCGTTAAGGACCTGCTTGAAGGAAGCGGACGGGGTCCTCTTTGCCACGTCCTTCATGGCGCTGAGCGAGCTCATGCCATAGCTCTTTATGTTCCTCACTATCATCTTTGCCTGAACGGATATCGCTTTGTATTCCTCGAAGCTCACCAGCAGCTCGAACATGAACTCAGGAGGTATGCCTGAGGACGCTATGGCGCTCATGTGGGCAAGAGCAAAGGGAAGGTCGGTCTCTATTGACCTTTCAAGGCTCTTTGCTCTCTGTATAGGATAGAGGTAGAATGTCATGAATGTCATGGCTGCCAGCATGATGGGAACGAAGACCACCATGTAGAAGAACGTCACGAACTCTATGTAGATGAACATGGAGGCTGTCAGCATCACCGCAAGGGACGCCAGGTAGACCAGCAGCACGCTGGTAAGTATGATGGCCACCCATGTCCTCAGGAGTATGCCCACCCCGGATTTCATCAGATGGGGCTTAAGCACCATGAAGTTTGTGCTGAACCTGTCTGCCACATGGCCAAAAATAGATAGGGATAGCCGCTTGTAGATGCCTAACATGATTAATATTTGCAGGCGGTTGTTATAAAAACTATCTCTTCCTTCTGACTATGTTCCTGTGCCTTGCGCATGCCGGGCACGCGGACATCTTGCTCTGTAGGATGGAGGTTGCCCTCCTTCCGTACCCGAGTTCCCTCTTCAGAAGGGGGTCAGTTATCCTGAACGCCCTGGCCACAGAGAATGTCTTGTACTTGGGGACCTTCTTGCCGCAGAATCCGCAGGTTGTGGTGCTTTCCCTTCCCCTTCCTTTTGTGTGGCTCCACCCTCTCTTGTAGAAGCTCTTCTTGCTCATATCTACTTGTGCTCCTTATGGATTGGCCTGAGTTGCTTGGATTTGCACTTCCTGCATTTGACCTTGCCTGCCCTGACCTTTATCAGGTCTCCTTTCTTCCTTCCTCCGCATTTCATGCAAATGAAGACCCTGTTAAACATTCTGTCCTCGGCTTCTGGGAATCTCTGCTTAACCATAATTTATCTTAAATTACCCATATTTAAAGGCATATGAGCGAAAAGGATATCGATAAAGGTATTCTGCTGCTGGACAAACCCGCGGGGATAACATCACATGATGCAGTCCAGAATGCCAGGAAGATCCTCTCTGCAGGGAGGGCAGGGCACACAGGCACGCTTGACAGCGGGGTGACAGGGCTGCTTGTGATAGCCCTGGGGGATTCCAGGAAAGCCATCCCGGTGCTGATGGGGCTGGACAAGGAATATGAAGGGACGATGCGCATCCATGGCGATGTGAGCCTCCCTGGCATAAGGAAGGCAGCAAAGAAGTTCACAGGGAACATCATCCAGACACCTCCTGTCAGGTCCAGGGTGGTCAGGAAGCCCAGGGCCAGGACGGTCCATTCCTTCACAATCACCGGAAAGGAGGGCAAGGAATCCGGTTTCACTGTGAAGTGCCAGGCCGGCACTTACATCAGGAAGCTCATCCACGACCTGGGCGAGAAGCTGGGGTGCGGGGCGCACATGACGCAATTGAGAAGGACTGCAGTGGGCCCGTTCTCCGTGGAGGATTCAGTTCCCCTGGACAAGCTAAGGCCTTCTGACATCATGCCGCTGGAATCAGCGCTTGAAAAAGTCAAGCTGAAGAAAGTCCTGATTAAGGTCTCTTCAGTGGATAAGGTCAAGAATGGCAGGCCAGTCTTGAAGGAAGATATAGAGAAGAGGGACAGGGCAAGGGAAGGCGAGGTTGTCGGGATATACTTCTCAGACAAGATAATCGCCCTGGGGACGGTCGGGAAGGATATCATCAAGACAAAAAGGGTTTTTAATAGATAAACCTAAAAAGATAACATTGCGGAGATGGCCGAGCAGTTAGGCAGCAGCCTGCAGAGCTGTGCACGGGGGTGCAAATCCCCCTCTCCGCTCTTATAAGCTTCCGGGACTAGATTCGTTATGGGACTTAGGAAGATGCTAGGCAAGGAGAAGAAAACAGAATTCTTCTTCTTTTCGGGAAAGGGCGGGGTTGGAAAGACCAGCATGGCCGCGGCCACAGCCCTCAGGTTTGCCAAGAAGGGGAAGAAGGTGCTGGTCATATCGACAGACCCTGCGCACTCCCTGGCAGATTCCTTTGACAAGAAGATAGGCGGGGAAGTGAAGAAGCTGGACAAGAACCTGTACGCCGTTGAGATAGACCCTAAGAAGGCGATGGCAGAATACAAGGCAAAGCTAATGCCGCAGATAGAGAAGATAGACATGCTGAAAGGCCTGGGCTTGGGCGACATGTTCGACATGGCTGACTCTGCTCCTGGTATAGACGAGGTGGCAGCGTTCGACAAGTTCCTGCAGTACATGAACTCCAATGAGTATGACATCATAATCTTCGACACAGCGCCCACAGGGCACGCACTGAGGTTCCTCTCGCTCCCGGATGTCCTGGACTCCTGGGTAGGGAAGATGATAAAGATAAGGATGAAGTTCTCCGGCATGGCCAACATGATAAAGAGGATCCTCCCTTTCGGGGAGTCTGACGACACACCCCAGCTGGGCACAGAGCAGCTGGATGAGATGAAGAAGAGGATAGAGCAGGCAAAACAGCTGCTGTCAGACCCTGCCAGGACGCACTACAACATAGTCACCATACCAGAGCAGATGGCCATTCTGGAGAGCGACAGGTGCATCCAGACCCTGAAAGAGTACAACATACCTGTGGAGACCCTTATAGTCAACCAGCTCATACCAAAGAACAGCAGGTGCGTGTTCTGTACTGAGAAGAGGGAGACCCAGCAGAAGAGGCTCAAGGAGATAGAGAGCACGTTCGCCAAGCTCGAGATAAAGGAAATGGAGATGTTCAAGGAAGAGGTCAGGGGCACCAGGATGCTGGAAAATGTAGGGAAGATGCTCTACGCCAAATCCTAGGATTTGACCGCTTCAAGCACCCTGTCTATAAGGATCTTGAACCAGGGGGAGTATTTCTCGGGGTGCGCTTCTATGTCGCGTTTCAGCTCGTCAGTGTCTGCCCATTTCAGCTCGTCCACCTCGTCCGGGTTTGGTTTTATGTCACTGTCGTAGGTTCCCAGAAAGACGTGGTCAATCTCGTGCTCTGTGAGACCGCTGCCAGGGTCAGTTGCCTTGTAAGTGAATTTGAAGAGCTCCTTCAGGTCAGTATCAAATCCGAGCTCCTGTTTGAGCTTTCTGTGGACAGCTGTCTCTAGGTCCTCCCCCTTCCTTGGATGGCTGCAGCAGGCATTCGTCCATAATCCCCCGAAGTGGTGCTTTTTCCTGGCGCGGAGCTGCAGCAGCATCTGGCCCCTGGAGTTGAATATGATAATCGAGAACGCACGGTGCAGCTTTCCCCCGTCTTCGTGTGCCTTTATCTTCTCCTCGGATCCGATGGGTTTGTCCTCCTCGTCCACGAGGATTATCTCTTCCTTTGCCTGGGTTTCGTCTTCCTGAATCATATTGTTCATGTAATAATATCGGCAAACTACTTAAAAGTAAGTAGGTGGCTGTACGGCGGTTCACTAAAGCATTTAAATCTAAACTCTGGTATTAAAACCATGGTCAAGAAATGGATACTGCTCCTCATTTTCGCTTATATCATACTTGTCGCGCCGGCCGCGATGGCTGCCGCCCCTCCGCTTGAGGTAAGCATGGAGCCAGCCAAGATAACGACCAAGCCCAACACCATAGCAGTCTTCAGCCTCACAATAACCAACAATCTGGGGCAGGATGATCTGTTCCTGATAAGGACCTACGGCTCCAGGCTGGAATGGAAGATACCGGGAGACGTGCTCTTTGAGGTGGCAAACGGGGAAAGCAAAACGACAGACATGGTGTTCTACACTGGCGAAAGGGAATCAACCCACAATTATGACATAAAGGTCTTCTCCAGGACAATCCCGGGCATGAACAAATCTGCCCGCATAACCCTTGCAGTGAGCAAACCGCCTGAGATAATGATAACTTCCCTGGATGCTGCTGTGGAAGGCAATTCCCTGGCCATAACCGCGGGCCTGGAGAGTAGCGTGAAGAAGACATTCGACGTCACATTCAACCTTAAGGACAGCGAGGAAATCGTGATGAGCACATTCTCTGTCTCAAGGGAGATAGACGGGGAAGATACCGTAAGCGAGACCATCTCACTGGAGGACCTGAATCCGGGCAGCTACATTCTGGAAGCTGTTGTGGGGGAGGACAAGGAGACCAAGGGCTTCTCAATATACACTGTCAGGGATGTGGAGGAGGCTGTCGTAACGACGCCCAACCTCCTGTATGACGAGATAAAGATAACAGTATACAACAAGGGCAATATCGTAGAGAATGACTACACGGTGAGCTACACCTTCCCGTCCGGAGATTACCTGACAGGGTTCATGACGCAGCCAGACGAGTGCCATGATGTGGAAGACGGAAAGAGATGCACATTCATCATCACCGGACTCTCCCCCACCGACTCAAGGGAGATAATATTCAGGATGGAATACTGGCCTTCCTACACCCGGTTCATAGCGGCCATACTGGTGATACTGGCTGCAGGGACTATATACCTGAGAAGGTTCGGGAAACCCAGGATAAGGAAGAGCTACATCAGCAAGAGCAAAAACATGTACCATGTCATAATAGAGATAAAGGCGCCCAACAAGAACCTGAGCAATGCTGTTGTGAGGGATTGGGTATCCCCCCTTGCCCATGTGGACAAGGACGGGTTCAAGCACGCCAAGCCTGTCGTAAGGAAATCAGAGGCAGGGACAGAGCTCATATGGAGGCTGGGCGACATAATAGCAAAGGAGGAGCGCATCCTCAGCTACAAGATAAAGACCATTGTCCAGGGCCACCTGAAGATGCCCAAGGCCTACATAAGGTTCATGAACAAGAAGGGCGAAAGGGTCAGGGTGAACTCAGGGCACATAGAGATAAGGTAATGTTCCAAGGATTTAAGCCCTCATTACAAACTCATCTCAGGAGGCATGAATGGACATTTCACATTTGGCTAAGGATTCCAGGTCGACATTCTCTGACAATGTAATATGTGTCAGGCACAGGTCTGGAAAGCCAGACGAAAAGAAGAAGAAGTTCCTGATAAAGGACGGCATACTTCGTCTGCTCTTCATGGACGGCCTGGGGGCGCCCAAGATAGTGGCTGACGTGACCGTCACCAGGAGCCAGGCATACAACCTGATAGACCTGCTCTCGAACAACCTGAAGCACCTTGAGAAGGAGCTGAGGGAAATGAAGCCCCCCAAGAAACCCAGCAAGAAGAGGGATATTGAGACAACAGGCAGCTACGTTGGTTGATATCCGGTGGGGGAGATTCGAACTCCCAACACCCCGGTCTACAGCCGAGTACTCTACCATTGAGTTACCACCGGTCAGAATGAGTATTATTTGTCTCCAGTTTTAAATAAAAAAATTTACTCCACGCCTAGGCCCTTCCTGAATATCATGGTGGCAGGCATCGTTATTATCAGGTACCACCAGAACCAGTTGAGCTGGGCCCCCAGGAAGGGAAGTGCAAACGGCATGGTCACGAACATCTCTGCGTAAGTGGTGTTAATCCAGCCCAGGCAAAAGAAGAATATTATCATGGAAGCGAACATGGGCTTCATGGATGCCTTGAACTGCTGCGAGCTCGCCTTCATCATGTCGCTCGAGTATCTCTTGGCCTCCTCTGTGTTCCCGGCCCTCTGGGCACTGCTCACCTTCTCCTTGAGGAACTTCATGTCCTCCTTTATCCGCCTCATCTCCGCAGGTTTGGTGAGGACCCTGTATAACACTGCCAGTACGAAAGAAAGCCCGATTGAAATCAGAAACACCTCCTGGAATTGCAGCATATTATCCCTTACCCATCAGCTTCCTAAGAGCCGGGTGTATGTCTTCCATGTGCTGCTGCGCCAGCTCCTCGTACAAGCTATATATTATCATGGTGGCAAGTAATATACCTGTTCCTGTCCCCAGAGCTCCGGTGAAGTCAGCGTATGCGGCCAGCATCCCTACTGCAGCACCGCCAAGTATCGTCAGGCCGGGTATATACCTGTTAAGGACCTTCTCTATTATCCTGACATCCCGCCTGTAGCCGGGTATCTGCATGCCTGTGGATTCTATCTGCTTGGCCACTGACGCAGAATCCATCCCTGCTGTGGTCATCCAGAAGTATGAGAACACCACTGCCCCTATTATCATGAAGCATGAATACGTAAACATCCTGGCGATATCAATCGGGTCTATCACAAGCAGTGAAGAGAGGCCGAGCGATGACGCTACCCCGAACCAGGCAACACCGCCTAATGCTGCAAACAGGGCTGTTATCTTAAGCCCTTTCTTCTGGGTGAAGTAGGCTATAGCTGCCCCTATCAGGGCGAATATGCCTATGAATATCATGATACCCATTATGGGCGGGGATCTCGGCGGGACCAGGAAGTACACCAGTCCTCCTGTAGCC
>DAOVIL010000111.1 GCA_030673725.1 Candidatus Aenigmatarchaeota archaeon
ACAATTATCCCTTTATCCCGAGAAGCTCGTCTATCTTTTCCTTGTCGAAGCCTATTACCATCTGGCCGTCTATCTCCAGCACAGGCACGCCTGTCTGGCCTGACTTCTCGACCATCTCCTTTGCGGCTTCCTGGTCTTCCTGCACATTGATTTCCTCGAACTCTATCTTGTGCTCCTCCAGGTACTGCTTGACCTTTATGCACCAGGGGCAGCTGGTTGTGCTGAATATCCTTACCTTATGTTCTGGCATGGTTACCTCCACCTCTTTCCGATTAGATATATCACAGGCGTCAATATAAGCGTTACAATCAGGCTCTCCCACATCAGAAAGTTCAGGTGTGTGGGGGGCAGGATTGGGACAGTCCCCATGAAGTAGTCTGCAAAGTCGTTCAGGAGGAACCAGCCCAGCACGGCAGGCACGTGCCACAGTTTTGCCCTTATATGTGGCAACAGGACTATCCCCTCAAGTATCATGCCGGCATGCAGGAACGGCATGGCCCCGTTCACTATCAGGGAGACTGAGAGGAGGTGCTCCAGGTAGAGGAATATGGTGACCACTGTCCAGATGCCGTACTTTATCATGCCCACTGCAACCAGGAGGAGGAACCAGCTGGGTATGCTCTTGCCCTTGTATAGGGCCAGGCATATGCCTGCGAACAGGATGACGTAAAGGGGGCAGTCTATCACGAATATCCAGAGAGAAGGGCTGGTTACTGAGAGCTGGTATATGTAGTAGTACATCCCGAAAAAGAAGCCTCCGATGTTTACCATCGCAAGGGACAGCAGCCAGTCTGGCCTCTCCAGTATCTCCCGCAGCATATTAATACTTTACATCCGAACTATATTTATGGAAAGAAGTTGGTTATTGCTTTTTGTCGTGGTGATGGCTGTTCTGGTACTAGGAGCATACGCAGCCGCAACAGGTTACATCACACTCTGGTAGATTATATCTGGGAGACCAGGTCAGATATCTCCTGGTTGCTGCATTCCTGGATGGGATTCTCAGTTATCTTGCATAGCAGGGCAGTCAATACCTTCTCTTCCTGCTCCACACCAGAATCCTCTCCTGAACCTACCCTGAAATACTTGCCCCCCAATACCACAAGGGGTATCTGGCCTTCGGCTGAATAATGGTTGAACAGCTCCATGTCCCCCTTCGAGGGGCTGATGTCCAGCTCCACGTGCACAGGCTGCACGTGTCCGGAGAACCTGTTCACTGCCCTCAGGAATATGGGCCTCTCCCAGTTGCAGTGGGGGCACCAGGTCGTGCCTATGAAGTACACGAGCGGCTTCCCGCTTATCTGGGCTGCCTCTATATCGCTGAACCCGCCTATCGTAGGCACGCTCTGGGCAGGCTCCAGGCCCTCATACGGGCACATGGCCTGGTTCGGGTTGACCATCGGGTTGAAGACGCACTCGCCCGTGACGGGGTCACACGTACCGTAGACCACCAGATTGTATGCGCCATACGCGCTGTACGCCAGGCTTATGAAGAGTATGATGGTGAACACCCAGGATATGAGCTCAAAGTGCCTGTGCGTGAATCTGGCTAAACCGAAATGCTTCTTCATGAGTTTGGAGGTTACTTTTGCCTTGACTGCCTCATTGAAACCCGTATCACAGGGTCTGAGGGTAATCCTCCTGGCTACGCAGTCGAACGCTTCCTTCGCCCACCTTCTGTAGCGGGCCGAGAATATGCCCATGACCGCGAGCACGAACAGGGCAATCAAACAAGCTGACATATCCTTATTTTGTCAGGAATTGTTTAAAAAAGCAACCATTTGTTTCGTTATTTACCGAGCTTTGCGACCTTCTTCAGGCTGTCCAGGAATGTATGGATGCCCTCTTTGCTGTTGTACAGGTAGGTGGATGCCCTGACAGAGCCCTGCATCTTCCTGGCATTGAACCAGCTGTGCATGCAGTGCTGGCCGGAACGCACCATCACGTTGGATGTGTTATCCAGCATGAGCGCCACCTCATGGAAGCCCAGGCCCCTTATGTTGAAGGGGAATATGCCGCTCCTGAGGGCGTAGTCATTCACACCCACAAGCTCCATGTTGGCTATCTCCTCAGTGCCCTTGGCCATCAGTTTGCTCAGTTCTGTCTCGTGCTGCGCTATCCTGTCCATCCCTATCGCCTTCAGGTAATCAAAAGCAGCTTTCATGCCTATTATGCCTGAATAGTTCTGGAGTCCTGCCTCAAACTTCTCAGGCGGCTTCAGGAACTTGTGCTTCTTGTAGGTGGTCGTCTCCACTGTGTTGCCCCCTGTCACGAAGGGCCCCAGCCCCTCCAGCAGGTGCCTCTTTCCGTACAGGATGCCCACCCCGTTCGGCCCCAGCATCTTATGGCCTGAGCAGGCAAAGAAGTCCGCGTCCAGCTTCCTGACGTTCACCTCATGGTGCGGTGCTGACTGGGCGCCGTCCAGCATGACCAGTGCCCCATAATCATGCGCTGCCTTTATTATCTCCCTGACCGGAAGCACATAGCCGTCCAGGTTGGACGCATGGACAATCGAGACCAGCTTGACATGCTCGCATAATTTGTTCTCGAAATCCCCCATGTCAAATGTCTCCCCTTCTGTGGAGCCTATCACCATGTGCTCTATCCCCTTCCTTTCAGAAAGGAGCTGCCAGGGAACCAGGTTTGAATTATGTTCCCTGTCAGACGTCATGACTATGTCGCCCTTCTTCAGGCCAAGGGAGTTCGCTATAAGGTTTATCGCCCCTGTG
>DAOVIL010000038.1 GCA_030673725.1 Candidatus Aenigmatarchaeota archaeon
GAATTAATAGTATGGTGATTCTATGACTGATGCCGTGCTATTATTCCCTAGGACAGGGACCATGGACATCAAAGGCGTACTGGTGGAGATACCGCAGAGCCTGCTCTTCATCGCCGCTTTTTTGGAGAAGGCAAAACTCTCCACGAAAATAATAGACCAGAGGGTGGAGAAGGACTGGAAGACGGCCCTGAGAAGGGAGGCAAAGAATACAAAATTGGTGGGCATCTCAGCAATGACAGGGAAGCAAATAGACTATGGCTTGAAGGCAGCAAAGGTAGTCAGGGAGTCCTCTGATGCGAAGATAGTGTGGGGAGGCATACACCCGTCTTTGATGCCAGAGCAGACAATAAGGAACGACTTAGTGGATGCTGTTGTAGTCGGTGAAGGCGAGGAGACCCTAGTAGAAATGCTGAAGGAGAAGGACTGGAGCAAGGTGAAAGGCATAGTCTTCAAGAAGGGCGGAAAGACCATCAGCACCAAGCCAAGAGACTTCCTCGACATAAACAAGTTGCCTCCGCCGCCTTATCATCTCCTCAAGATGGAGAACTACTTCATACCTTTCGTGGGCGCCAGGGCCCTACACGTGCACACGAGCAGGGGTTGCCCACACCGCTGCACGTTCTGTTACAACAGGGTCTTCAACCAAGGCCGATGGAGGGCGATGAAGGCCAAGAAGGCAGCAGACATGATAGAGGAGATGGTGAAAAGATTTGATCTGGATGGGGTGGTGTTCACAGAGGACAACTTCTTCGTAGACCTGAAGAGGGTGGAAGACATATTCAAGGAACTGGACAGGCGGAGCGTGAAAATTAGGTGGAAGGGAGACTGCCGCATAGACTATCTTGACAGAATGTCTGAAAGCTTCCTGTCCTTCCTCGAAGAGCACGGGCTTGACACGCTGAATATAGGTGTTGAGAGCGGCTCCCAGAGGGTTCTCAAAAGGATACAAAAAGACATAACTGTAGAGCAGATATACAGGGTCAACAAGAAGCTTGCAAAGACAAACATAACGCCCCGTTACTCGTTCATGATGGGATTTCCTGATGAGACAGAGGAGGACAGAAGGGCGACCATGGGGATGATAGTCAGAATAATAGAGGACAACAAAAAAGCGATGATAGGCAACGTCTCCCTATTCTCTCCTTACCCGGGTTGCGAGATGTTCAAGGAAGCGATAGAGAGGGGGTTTTCGCCCCCTGGGTCACTGGAGGGGTGGGCCGACCTGGATCTGACGACGATTGACATGCCTTTCATCGATAAGAAATTGAGGAAAAGACTTGAGAACATATCTCACATGTCCAGGTTCGTCGACGGGATAAGCGTGAGCAGGTACCTCAAGACAAGGCCGCTGATTAGGGCCCTTGCATTGGTGTACTCCCGTATAGTGAGGTACAGATGGAAGAGGGGATTTTTCTCCTTTATGCCTGAGCTGGCGATTTTCAAAATCCTGTACAAAAGGGGAATGATAAGATGAGCAGACGCAGGAATCTAGCTTAAGTTATTCCTAGACCAATTATCATACATGTCCAGAAAGGGCCAGTCAGTGATCTTTGAGAACGTTCTGATATTCGTTGCAGGCGTGACGATATTCATACTGTTCTACAGCGTTTTCACAGCATACCAGGCCAATTTCACCGCAATAGGGATAGACAGCCAGCTGTCAGAGATAAGGGACTACATATCCACTCACATCCTACTGATGGCAGGGAAGGAGGGGATAAACTCCTCTGTGATAATTAAGATACCCAGGACAGTCGCCACAGAGCTGTACGAGGTGGAACTGTACAGCAGCGGGCTCAACCTCACGTCATCTGTGACAAACGTAAGGAAGCACTCGAATCTCTACAGCCTGCCGGTCACGCTGATACCCAAACGCATACCCAGCTCGGCTGGTAAAATTACAATATATAAGAAAGGTAACCGAATTAATATTATGTAGTGGCTTCTGGGGGAGACATGCCTATCAAGATAAAAAAGCTGAGGATTGCCAAAAAGGAGACAAGACCGCCCAGCAGAAGGGCCATACTCAAGAGGCTGAAGAGCGGATATGCAGCCAAGCAGAAAGAGCAGGCTGGTGAGGCGGTCCCGGTCAGGATAGAGGGCGGGATACAGATACCTGTCGCTGCAGTGGCAGGCAAGCCTGGCGCAGCCAGGGTAGCCGCAGGAGGAGCCGTCTCTGGCGTGCCGATTGGAGCACTGGCAGCCTACCCTGCACCTGAAGAGGAAAAGCCGTCGGTTGAGGAAGCAGAGGAAGTCCCTGAGGGCATAGAGATAGTGGAGAAGGCGCTGCCTGGAACCAGGCCTGCGATGCCTGAGGAGAGGGAGCAGCTCCGCAGCATCAACATGTTCTATCCCCTGATACCCAAGGTGCCCAAGAAGGGGGAATACGTATACGCCTATGCCAACATACGCTGGGAGCCCAAGATGCAGGGCCTGGCGTACTACCTGGTCGAGCCGCAGATGGCGGAACCAGACAGGAAGCTCGTAGAGAACATAAAGCTGGAGCTGGAAGAAAGGCTGGACGTGGACATTGGCAAGCTTGGGACAGTCCAGGCAAGGGAGACCCTGGTGAAGCAGGTCCAGGACATACTGGCCTCAATGAGCGTAGTAATTGACGAGAACAGGAGAAGGGCAATCCAGTACTACATAGAGAGGGACACCATGGGGTTCGGGAAGATACACGCCCTGATGCAGGACCCTAACGTGGAGGACATTTCCTGCGACGGTGTGAGCATACCGCTCTTCATCTACCACAGGGACCCCAGGTTCGCGTCTGTCAGGACCAATGTCAGCTTCCCTGCGCCTGATGAGCTCAACTCCTTTGTCACAAAGCTGGCCCAGAAGTGCAACAAGATGATTTCCATAGCCGATCCCCTGTTCGACGGCTCGCTCCCTGACGGCAGCAGGATACAGGCCACCCTGGGGACAGACATAGCCAGGAAGGGCTCCAACTTCACGATAAGGAAATTCACTGAGAAGCCCCTCACCCCCACGCAAATACTGAAGTACAGGACAGCGAACTCCCTGCAGATGGCATATCTCTGGATGGCTGTCGAGAACGGGATGTCTGTCCTGGTGTCCGGAGGGACAGCCACAGGAAAGACAGCAATGCTGAATGCGCTTTCACTCTTCATAAGGCCTGAGCTGAAGGTCGTCAGCATAGAGGACACTGCAGAGCTCAGGCTGTCGCTCCCGCACTGGATACCCCACGTTGCCAGGAGCCCCCTGTCAGAGAAGGGCAAGGTGGGGGAGGTCACCCTCTTCGACCTCCTGAAATCCAGCCTGAGGCAGAGGCCTGACTACCTGGTGCTGGGGGAGGTCAGGGGAAGGGAGGCATTCGTGCTGTTCCAGCAGATAGCCACAGGCCACCCTGCCATGGCAACCATGCATGCTGCATCCATACCGCAGCTGATAGACAGGCTGATAACGCCCCCGATATCCCTTCCCGCATCCCTTCTGGAGAACGTTGATGTCATAGCGTTCCTGACGCTCTCCAGGCTGAAAGGCGCCTATGTCAGGAGGATGGACAGCATCCTGGAGATGGTTGGTGTGAAGGGGAACAGGCCTGTCACCAACAGGGTGTTCGAATGGGACGCGTTCTCAGACAAGTTCAACATAAAGAAGAAGTCCATTGTCCTGAGCAAGATAGCCAAAAAATCAGGCCTCACCCCTGACAGGGTGAAGGACGAGCTCATCAGGAGGAAACTGGTTCTTGACTGGATGCTTGAAAAGGACGTCACAGACTACAAGGAGTTCTCGCGCATCATAAGCATGTACTACTCCAACCCTGAGCGGATAATGGACTTGGTCAGGGGCACGTAGGCATATGCTAGAGAAACTTGGGAAATCGTCATCACGCATGTTCGGGGGACTGGTAGGTCCCTATGTGGGCTATTTCGACTCCCTGAAGGAGGACCTCAGGAAGGCAGAGATGGCCCCCACCATACAAGAGTACCTGTCCATGCTTCTGACAGCCTCGCTCATAGCGTTCATGGCCGTGATAGTGGTGGGCTCCCTGTTCATAACGTTCCTCATACCGTCCCCTGTGTATTCCTACACGCTCAGCATAATCATCTCGATAGTGGCAGCAGGCGCCACGTTCTTCCTGGGCACACTATACCCGCCCCTTAAGGCAAAGGGCATACAGAAGGAGATAGAGAAAGGCCTGCCCTTCGCCACTTTCTACATGGCCACCACAGCATCCTCCGGGGTCGGCCCGCTGGAGGTATTCAAGGTGCTTTCCCTCAGGAAGGGGAAGATAGGAAGGGAAGCCAAGAAGATATACAGCAACGTGACCACCCTGGGGGCCAACCTGACGACCGCAATGCAGAAGACCGCCCAGAAGTCGCCGTCCCCGGCATTCGCTGACCTCCTGTGGGGCATGACATCTGTCATAACAGCAGGGGGCGACATGGAGGCTTACCTGAAGAGCAAGACAGCCACCCTGATGGCCAAGTACAGGAGAAGCCTGGGCGACTATGCCAAGGCGATAACCCTGTACACAGAGATATACATAACCCTCATCATAGTGGGTTCCCTCTTCTCCATCATAATGATATCCATAATGTCCCCCATGACAGGCATGAGCACGCTCTTCCTCCAGACATTCCTGATATTCTTCTTTGTCCCTCTCGTCTCAATCGCATTCCTGGTAATGCTTAGGGGCATATCGCCAACGGAGTAGATATGAAGCTGTTCAAAAAGAAGCCCAAAGGAAAGAGAAAGGAGCCCATGACCAGCAGGCAGAAGGTTATACTGGGCTCAGTGGCTGCCTCAGTGGTGCTGATCTTCATAGGCATCATAATAGGGGACCCGGCGATAGTAGGGAACCTGATAATACTGTCTGTCTTCATCATAATCCTGCCCCTGTTCATGCAGAGGTACACCAGGTACCTCTGGGTGAGGGCAGTGGAGGAGCAGTTCCCCAACTTCATAAGGGACGTTGCGGATTCAGTGCGCTCTGGCATGTCCTTCAAGGAGGCTGTCTCAATCGCCTCCAGGACAGACTACGGAAAGCTCAGCCCGGAGGTGGAGAAGATGAAGAACAGGCTCTCCTGGGATATACCTTCCATGAGGGTGCTTGACATATTCGGAAAGGAGGTAAAGGAGTCAAAGCTCATATCAGAGGCCCTCAACATCATAAAGGAGTCCATCATGTCAGGGGGGAATGTGGCGGCAACAATGAATGCCGTGGCCAGGGACACAGTCTCATTCAAGGAGATAGAGGCAGAGCGCAGGTCAATGGTGGGCCAGCATGTCATGATAATGTACGCGATATTCTTCATGTTCCTGGGGATATCCATAATGATAATCTTCGTGATGGTGCCGATGGTAAATACCCAGCCGCAGATGACTGTGGGCGGCATGGGCGGCCAATTTTCCAATCCCTGCCAGGACGTTGGCTACTTCCCCTGCAATTTCTTCTCTGCGCTTGGCGTGATATTCTCCATGCCTGATGGCATAGGCCTGTATTATGTCGCGCTCTTCTTCACAGTCGTTCTGATACAGGGCATATTCAGCGGGCTGATAGCGGGCCAGCTGGGCGAGAATTCCATCCTTGCAGGCTCCAAGCACTCCCTCATAATGGCCATCATAGCCATAGCAGTATTCTTCTTCTTCGCAAAGGCAGGGATGTTCCCTGTGTGAGGTATTATGAGATACGAGCTCCACAGGCAATTCGTGCACCTTTCTGGCATCATCTTCATAGCATTGGCGCAGGTGATGGGCCAGCTGGTGGCCGCCTACTTCCTGTTCGTGGCAGCGACCCTTTTCATCTACTCCCTGCACATCAGAAGGGAGGAGAAAAGGCTCAATGCCCTGGCTAAGCTGGAGTCAAAGGTGAGGGACGTGGTGATGAAACTGGAGCGGCATGATGCCCCGTTCCCGTTCACAGGCGCCATCTGGTTCTACTTCACATGCGGCCTGTGCTTCCTGGCATTCCCGCTGCACATAGCCTCTGCAGCCGCCATAGTGATGGTGGTGGGGGACGGGCTCGCGACTGTCATAGGCAGCCGTTTCGGCAGCCACTCAACCGTCGGCAACAAGACAGAGGAAGGCACACTGGCCTTCTTTTTGGGCGGCCTGACAGCAGCGTTCTTCGTGTCACCCCTC
>DAOVIL010000127.1 GCA_030673725.1 Candidatus Aenigmatarchaeota archaeon
CAGATAATCCTGCGCCGCGAACAGCTCTGTGTCGTAACCTGCCTTCTTCTTTCCCTCTTCCCCCTCTCCCCTGTGGGTGCTCATGGGTTCAGGAAACACTGGCTGGAAGGCCTTTTCCTTTGCCAGGCCGGCTGTCTTGGCCATGCTCTCCTTCGTGAATATCTTGCTCTCGTCGCCCTTCATCCAGTCAGGCAAGAGTTCTTCTTTTACGGCGTACCCTTCTTTTGCAACCTTCCTTTTGCTGAGGTCTATCTCCTGGCTAACTATTTCTGCCTTTTTTAGGCCGTTCAGGCCCTTCTTGAACTGCGTCTTGCTGGCTGCGGCCCATCCATTAGACTTCTTTCTGTGCTTCTCTTTCGTTGCCATAAACGAACACCATAGAGATTGTTCATACTGTGCTTTTTAAGGCTTTTGATTACTGAAAAAGAGCGAATTCAGAGGGTTTTAATGTTCTCTGGCTTCACTATGCCTTTTGGCGTTATTATGCCTGTTATGTACCTTGCTGGCGTGATGTCGAAGACCGGATTCCTTGCCCTCACGCCTTCGGCGGCTATCCTATGCCCCTCGAAGCGCGTCAGCTCTGTCTCTGCTCGCTCCTCTATCTGTATGGATTCCCCTGATGGGGTATTGATATCTATGGTTGACAGTGGAGCCGCCACATAGAACGGTATGCCGTTCTCCTTTGCCAGTACAGCCTTCTCATATGTCCCTATCTTGTTTGCGGCGTCCCCGTTGGCTGCTATCCTGTCAGCGCCCACTATGAACATGTCCAGCTCCTTCTTCCACATGTAATAGCCTGCGGCATTGTCAGCGATGATGAAATGCTTTATCTCCTCTTGCTGGAGCTCCCAGCTTGTCATCCTGGTCCCCTGGAGCCAGGGCCTTGTCTCATCGACGAAGACAGTCACCCTCTTGTCCTGCCTCTTGGCCACGAAGATGGGCGCAAGCGCAGAGCCCCAGTCAACAAAGGCCAGCCAGCCTGCATTGCAGTGCGTGCCTATCCTGAAGCCGTCCTGTATAAGCTTTGCGCCGTGCTCACCTATCGCCTTGCATGCTTCCTCCTCTTCCTGGGCATACTTTCTGGCGTCTGCCACAGGGTCGCTTGAGTTCAGCAGCTTCTCTGTGGCGTGAAAGAGGTTTCTGGCAGTGGGTCGTGTGGAATCTATGTATCTCTTGGCCTCCTCTAGTGGGACGTTTTCCATATGCGCCTGTGCCATCGCGAAAGCGGCAGTGACCCCTATTGCCCCTGCGCCGCAGACAGTCATGTCCCTTATCGCTTCTGCTGTCTCCCTGAAGGTCTTCATCTTGACTGTCCTGAACTTGGGAAGGGCTCTCTGGTCAATCAGAATGACATTGCCGCTCTTGTCAAGCTCCACTGTTTTGACATTTCTCCCTGCCTCTTTCACGTACATGTTTTGATATTGGATGTAAGAAATAAGAGTTTATCCCATCTTCTTCCTGCCGCCCATGTATCCCTGAAGGGCTTTAGGTATCTTGATGGTGCCGTCCTTCTGCTGCAGGTTCTCTATTATGGCGACCATCATTCTGGTTGTCGTTGCAGTGGAATTGAGCGTATGCACCAGGCCTTTCGGCTTCTCGCCTTCTGTGCCGTACTTTATGTTAAGGCGCCTGGCCTGGTAATCGGTGCAGTTAGAGCATGATATCACTTCCCTGTACCTCTTCTGTGAAGGCACCCAGGCCTCTATGTCGTATTTTTTGGCTGCGACCGTGCCTATGTCGCCTGTGCAGACATTGACCACCCTGTACGGAAGTTCCAGGGCCCTCACTATCTCTTCTGCTGTCTTTGTCAGCCTCTCGTGCTCTTCCCAGCTGTCATCTGGTTTTGTAAGGACGAGCTCCTCCACCTTTCCGAACTGATGCACCCTGAATATGCCCTTGTCTTCCCTCCCGTGCGTGCCTGCTTCCTTCCTGAAGTTCGTGCTTATGCCGGCATACCTTATGGGAAGGCTGCTTTCTGGAACGACCTCCTTCATGTGCATCGCTACCAAAGGGTGCTCTGAGGTCGCTATCATGTAGAGGTCTTCCCCCTCTATCTTGTACATCACGTTCTCGAAATCGTCCATGTCTGTGACGCCCACATAGGCTTCCCTGTTCATCATGAAAGGCGGCTGGACCGGAGTGAACCCTGCCTCGACAAGCTTGTCCATGCCGAAATTCATCAGGGCCATGTGGAGCAGAACAGCATCCCCTTTCATGTAGAAGAACCTGGCGCCGGCTATCTTTCCTGCCCTCCCCAGATCCAGCATCCCAAGCCCTTCCATCAGCTCTATGTGGTTCTTTGGCCTGAACGTGAACTTGGGCTGGTGGCCC
>DAOVIL010000086.1 GCA_030673725.1 Candidatus Aenigmatarchaeota archaeon
AGCCAGACCATGACTGACGGGGAGAGCGTCACCCTGGAGAACGACACTGCGACCACGTATTATGCGAGCGGCGATTTCACCAAGACCCATGCAGTGGGCGCAGGCACCCGCTGGAGGGGCATGAGCTGGGCCAGCACAGCTGCCTCCAACCAGAACGTGACGCTGAACATAAGGTTCAGCAATGACTCTGTAGCCTGGACAGGCTGGAGCCAGTATGAGACAACCCCTGTCACATTCTATGCAGACGCAGAGTACGCCCAGTATCAGGTCATGCTCTCCACACAGGACACGTCCACCACACCATACCTGGAGGCTGTCACGCTTACATACGAGGGGGGACCGCCTGATGTGAGTGCCGTGTCCCCGTCAGACGGGTATTCATCAGCTTCAGACAGCGTGACGTTCAGGTGCTCGGCCTCTTCCCTGAACAGCCTCTCTAACGTGACCTTATACTGGAACTACTCAGGAACATGGGAAGCCAATGAGACCCAGGCAGTCAGCGGAACCAGCGTGTCATCCAATTTCGCGAGGAGCGGACTGGAGAACAGGAGCCAGATACTGTGGGGATGCCTGGGGGAGGACGTGATAGGCCAGAAGGCGTGGTCCGGCAACAGGACCCTGTACATCAGCATAACATTAGCTGAAAGCAACCCGCCTTCCCTGACTTACCAGGTAGAGCCCAGTGCGGTAAGGGTGGGGGGCACTGTCGGGATAACAGCGAACGCTTCAGACCCCTCCGGAGTGGACAGCGTATGGGCTGTTGTAACACTCCCTGACCAGGGCAACCAGACCCTCCAGCTGCAGAACGGCCAGACAACCAACTACACGACCCTGATAGCAGGCCAGCATACCATATACTTCTTTGCCAATGATACTTTTGGGAACACAGGAAGCGGAGCATTCACCTTCTCTGCTGAGGAGCTGACAACGATAAACGCGACTGTGTACGGGTATGACGGAAGCGGCCTGGCTTCCACCCTGGTAGTGTATGTGCCCAACACGTACTACCTCAATACGCCGTCTGTTATAGATACCTGGACCTCCACTGACGGGAAGTTCCTGGACAAGACCATTGTGAGCGGAACATATGACCTGAAGTTCTCAGCCACTGATGTGGGGATGACAGTCGTGATAAAGGGCGTGGATACGGACGACAACACGGACGAGAGCATAGGAATGGACAGGCTTGACGTCCCTGCAGAAGGGTACAAGGTAACGTATGGAGTGGAAAACAGCTATGACATGTCAGGCGCAGTGCTCACGATGGAATACAGTGAAGCTGATTTCGAGAGCGAAGGCTCCCTGGGAGTGTACATGTGCTCCAGCTGGGACTTTTCCAACAGGTCCTGTTCAGGCACCTGGTCAAAGGCCACATCCACCACAGATGAGGTGGCCAACACTGTCGAGGTGAGCGTTTCCCTCCTTTCCCTGGCAGGGCTGAGCATAAGGCAGGAGGCATACTGCGGCGACGGGATATGCGGTGTTGGCGAGAGCGCCTCCACCTGCACTGAGGACTGCGAGTGCACCACTGGCATCACAAGGGCGTGCGGAGCCAGCGACATATCTCCCTGCCAGAAGGGGCTGCAGACCTGCGCCAATGGGGTGTGGGGAGCCTGCAGTGACGAGATAGCGCCCAGAGAAGAGGTATGCAATATGATAGACGATGATTGTGACGGGACAGTCGACAACCTGAATGACGGGACGTCGGTCCTTGCTGCCGCATGCCAGTGCTATAATGGAGGCATGCCAATCAATGAGACCTGCAATGGTATAGATGACGATTGTGACGGCCAGGTGGATGAGAACATAGAGAGGCAGTGCGGCTCCAGCAAAGGTGCGTGCAGGTTCGGCATCTCCAGGTGCATAGACGGCAGCTGGGGAGACTGCTATGGTGGGATAGAGCCTATCGAGGAGCTGTGCGGGGACGGGGCGGACAATGACTGCGACGGCATGACAGACGAGGGCTGCGCAAGCTGCTTCAATGGGATAAGGGACGGAGACGAAGTGGGCATAGACTGCGGAGGCTCGTGCGAGGCCGCCTGCTTCGAGTTCCCCTGGCTCACAGTCCTGATAGTCATACTTGTGATAGGAGGCGCGCTTGCCGCCTTCTTCCTCTACTTCAACAGGAAGCCCCCCACCTGGGATGACCTGGAGCAGAAATACGGGGAGACAGCAAGGGCTATTCCCACAATAGAAGAGCTTGAAGAAGAATTCGGGAATTAAGTGGCGCAGCCTGCGTTGCCTGTTGAAGCGCCTGTCCCGCCGCCAATCCCTGGTGATGATGATGCTGTGCTGAGTGTTGTGCTGCACTCCTCAGGCGGGGTGTTGAACGCTCCGCACACAGCCTGCTTGAAGGCTTCAGGCGACCTCTCGACAGTCACCTGCTCTCCGTTTATCACCACAGTCGGGGAGCCTCCCACACTGTACTGCTCGTTGAGTGCCTTGTCCACATCATACAATGGGAACCTGCCGCTCAGCCAGCTGGCTGTGTCCTCGTAGTTGGCTGTTATGCTGAACTCTGTGTCAGCTGCGGTCATGCATGAGCTCAGCATGGTCTCGTCTATCCCTGCTGTCGCCCTGCATGTGTCTGTGTCGTCAGTCAGTGTGAAGCACTCCAGGTAATCTATGAGCTTGTCATTCTGCTCCTTCTGGATGCAGTACTGCCTGGTGTTCTCGTCTATCTCCATCTTCTCGTGCATTATGTAGTAGACGAACCTGATGTTGATGTCTGCCTTGCCTGCCAGAAGCTCCATCGCAGGCAGTGCAGCCTTCTGCATCTGCAGGCCGTACGGGCAGTATGACATTATGAATACGTCCACCTTAGGCTTGTCGGCCTTGGGCGCGCCAGTGTCCTGCGGCGGCGGTGTCTGGGGAGCCGCGTCAGGGATATCCGGCGTCTCGCCCATGTCGACGGTGTTGGTGAAAAGAAGCTTCCCGTCCTTTGTGACGTAGGAGACGTAGACCATGCTGCCCTGGTCGCTCGTGAATCCCATGTTGAACTCGTACACACCATTGGCTTCTGTGTAGTTTATCAGCTCTGCTTCCACCCCGGGCTGCAGGAGGTAATTGTTGATGTAATCCACCGCAGTTGTTGATGCTTCCTGTGCGGTCACCTGGCCTGTCAGGCTGGCGCCGTCGGCTGTGCCGGTGCTTATCGCAGCAGGGGCGTTCACCAAGAACCCTGCAGCGAAGAATGCTACTGCTATGAACATCAATGATATTGAGAATTTGGTCTTGCCTATCTCCAGGTGCCTCTTCTTCGGCTTTTCAGGCTTTGCCTCTTCCTCAGGCTGCTCTTCTTCATCGTTCCCTTCGTCTTCCTGGGCTTTCTCCTGAGGCTGTTCCTCAGCCTTCTCCTCTTCCTTGTTTTCAGAAGTCTCGTCTTTCCTTTCTTCCTCTGTCATTATAACAAATAATGTTGTCATTCTTTAAATATCTTTCAACATCCTGCAAATC
>DAOVIL010000101.1 GCA_030673725.1 Candidatus Aenigmatarchaeota archaeon
CAGGGTTCAAAGAAAACCCTTTCATAGTTAGACTGAGCGGTATAAATACTTTTTATTCCAAGCAGATAATTATACCATACGCGCCGGTAGTCTAATGGTTAGGATTTAGACAGGACAGTGGAAGCGAAGAGCTTTTGGCTGTGACTGGAGTAAGCCTTCCAAGCCTCAGATCCGGGTTCGAATCCCGGCCGGCGCATATGAAGAATAAGCTACTGGAGAAGGCCAACAGGCTGGTTGGGAAGTACAACCAGCTGCTGCTGAAGACGCACAAGCACTCATTCGGGATAGGCAGCATAAGGGAGGTCTTCTCACAGAGGAAGCTGGACAAGCTGAAGAAGGATGCCGAGGGGCTCTCAAAGGAGTACGCTGCCTACATCAGGATGTACAACGAGTTCCTCAACTCCCAGAAGGGCCACACACCAGAGATACACAACATGAAGCACCAGTTCGACATCGTCAGCTCCATGAAGGCGCAGGCAACCTCCATGATAAGCGACAAGGAGCAGAGGGCCAACCTTTACATTGGGGCCTACTTCAACACCATCAGCATAGTGGTGGCCCTGGTAGCTATCACGCTTGCTGCCGTAATATGGTAGGCTACTTTCTCATCCCGTCCAAATTGGCCTTGGCGTCAGGTGATGCCTTCTTCCAGAACTCTACAAGCCCATCACAAGGATACTTATCGCAGTGTGCACAGTTCTCGATGTTTTTCTCCCTTGCGCATTTCCTTATTTCACAGATTTTGCAGTGACTGAATATGTTATTTGTATTGGACTGGCAGCCTTCGCATGCTATATCCGCTGCCTTGATGTCTCCTCCATACTCCTTGGACCATTTTTCAGCAATCTTCTTTCTCTTATCCATACTGTAGTTTTCCTTGAGGGCCAAGAATGCGTCGCACTTGCTGCATGTTATGCCGCAGGCACCTATCATCTTTTCCATGGTATAGGTTAGGTGGCTGGATTAAAAAACCAGCAGAAGTGTTATCCCCAGTACCCAGCAGTAGATGGCGAACCAGTGGAACTTCCTGTTTATCACCAGCCTGATGAGTAGCTTCAAGGCGAAGTAGCCTACTATGATAGCTGTTACCATGCCCAGTATGACCGGACCCAAGTCTGCTATCCCGACAGATGCGACGTCCTTTGCCTGGAAAGCGGCCGCTCCCAGTATAGCAGGAATAAAGAGAAGGAATGAGAACCTAACCGCTTTGGCCCTGTCGACCCCAGTGGAGATGGCCGCACTTATCGTCGCCCCGCTTCTGGATATGCCCGGGGTTATCGCCAGGCCTTGGAATATGCCAATCAATACCGCGCGCTTCCAGCCAAGCTTTGCCTTCCTCGGAGGCAGTGCAGTGAACGCCACCATAAGGCCTGTTATCAGGAGGGCGAAACCGACTACTGTCAGGCTTTCAAAGGAAGCTGTAAAGAACTCCTTGAAGGAATATCCTATGATGAATGTCGGTATGGAACCGATTATTATGAACATGGCCAGCTTCCATTCTTCACTCCTGTCCCATTTGAAGAACGCCTTCAGTACAGCCACTATATCTTTCCTGAATACGAAGAGCACCACTATCAGTGTCGCCAGGTGGAGCATCAGGTCAAAGAATATATCCGCCGACATGCCGTACAGCTGCTGGAATATGACAAGGTGCCCGCTGCTTGAAACAGGCAGCCACTCTGTTATTCCCTGCACTATCGCAAGTATGAACGCCTCCAGGTATGTTATCATAATTATTCTTGTCCTGGCTTAGAAATAAGCTTGATTTTCTTTATGAGATAGAGGCCTGAATCCCTGTCCCAGACCCTTTCCCCTTTTACGACTTCCAGGGCCTTCTTGAATAAAGGGCAGTCGAGCACGAAGGTCTCGAACTCCCCCCCTTCGCCTGCCAGATGGAACTTGTGCCTGTCTGCCAGCTTCCTGAGCTCCTTCAGGCTGTCCCTGTCTATTATGCGGCCGAGCCACTCCTTCCCCAGGCCTTCGCACGCGACACCTGTTATCATGACCTTGAATCCGTTGGAGAGTATGAGATCCCAGTACTCCTGGGAGTCAATCTTCCAGAACGGGGCGACCAGCTGCATCCCGAACAGGTCGGCTATCGCCCTTATCCTGTTCCTCTGGTAGTTGCTTGCCAATCCTCCTGCAGCCAGGCAGTCGACCTCACTCCTTATCTTGTCTATCGCCGCCTTCAGGTCTTCCAGCTCCTTCTCCTTCTCGCCCTTCGTGTTCCTGAAGATGTGGGGTATGCCCATTGAGTCGGCCTGCTGGCTCGTGAACTCCACGTTTGGGTAATGGAACATGTATGATTCGGGGTTCTCTGATATCATGGTGATGAGATATTTCACCTCATGCCCATTCCTCAGGCTGTCCCAGACAGCCATCACAGAGTCCTTCCCGCCGGAGAACAGCGCAGCGATTTCCATAACCAATCAACCCTCTTAATCTTTATATATCTGAGTTCTAATTCTTCTTCATATGGTTTTGAGAAGGTTTAGATTGCTGATAAATGCTCTTTTTAGGAAAAAAAAGAATGTCAAGATAGGGCTTTACGGCCCGGTCAACTCAGGGAAGACCACCCTGGCCAACAGGATATGCCTGGACTGGCTTGGTGAGGAGCTTGGAACAGTCTCTGAGATCCCCCACGAGACAAGGGAAATCCAGATGAAGGAGAAGGTCACCATCAAGCAGGACGGTAAATCGCTCACTTTCAACCTGGTGGACACACCTGGCATTGCCACCAGGATAGACTTCGAGGACTTCGTAAAGCACGGGATGAAGAAGAAAGCGGCAAAGGACAGGGCAAGGGAGGCCACAAGGGGCGTTATAGAGTCCATCAAGTGGCTTGACAACATGGACCTGGTGATGGTGGTCATGGACGCCACAGAGGACCCGCTCAACCAGGTGAACATCACGATACTGGGCAACCTGGATGCCAGGAACGTGCCATTCATAATAGTCGCCAACAAGGTCGATATGAAGAAATCCAGGGCAAGCAGGATTAGAAGCGCATTCCCCAAGTACACCACTG
>DAOVIL010000053.1 GCA_030673725.1 Candidatus Aenigmatarchaeota archaeon
GTTGTCATAGTGGTCACCAACCCCATGGACATGATGACCTGGGTCGCCCACAAGGAACTGGGGTTCCCAAGGGGAAGGGTGATGGGAATGGGAGGCGCATTGGACTCCCAGAGGTTTGCCTACTTCCTCTCAAAGGAGCTGAGGGTGGCGCCGAAGGATGTGAAGGCATTGGTGATGGGCCAGCATGGGGAGGCCATGATACCCATGCCGTCGCAGTCATCCCTGGACGGTGTCCCTGTGAAGGAGAAGCTCTCAGATGAGCAGATAGCGAACGCCATTGAAAGGACCAAAGGCGCAGGGATAGAGATCATCAAGCTCAAGGGAGGAACTGCCTGGGCGCCTGCGACTGCGATATCCAGGATGGTCAAGGCCATACTTAAGGATGAGAAGAAGGTAATACCGTGTTCTGTGCCTCTGGATGGGGAATACGAACAGGAAGGCCTCTGCATAGGCGTGCCTGTAGTCATCGGGAAGGAAGGCTTCAGCAAGGTGCAGGAAGTAGAGCTGACAGACGGGGAAAAGGAGCAGTTCACTCAGTCGTGTCAGAAGGTGAAGGAAGCGATCCAGAGTCTGTAGGCTTCCTGGGCACCCAGAAGGGGGGCTTGCCTATCATCATATATCCTATCGTCTTTTCGAGCTCAGCCACAGTGAATGGCTTTTCCAGGTAATATATCCCAAGCTTGTTCATCTCCCAGACATTTTCCTGGTACTGGTGGAAAGCCGCACTAAACAGGCAGTACTTGGGGGGATTCATGCATCTTTCCCTTCTCTCATTGTCCAGGAACATCTCCTTCAGGTATCCTGAACCCAGCTCCGCTGGGTTACCCATGGGCCGAACTTGTTGTCCATTAATACTATGTCTGTATCTTCCCAGCCCTTTGCTTCCTCGAACTCGCTGGGAAGGTCGTATCGTTTCACAGTATGCCCCCCGGAACGTATCATCTGCTCTGTGACATCTCCCACAGGGCCCATGTCTTCCACAATAGCGACCTTTGCCATACAATCACCAATCTACAGTTAGATGGTACTTTTTTAAGGCTTTTGTTTACCATTTCCTAATATAGACTATGGAAATCAAGTTCGACTCGAAAAAGGGCATCTGGGCGGACGAGCCAGAGTCCTTCGAGAAGTTGCGGAGGAACTGGTTCGGGAAGAAGGTAAAGGGAGGTATCATCCTTCTGACGCCTGAAGAGGCTCTTTATGCGATAAACCTCCACAACGCCAGGTGCCTGGAAGGGAATAAGGACATAGGCTTCAACGACCTTGCAGAGCACTTCGTGAAGAAGGTCCCCAGGCTGTTTGTCAGGTACAATGCGTACAGGGACTGGAGGGACAGGGGCCTTGTGATAAGGAACATGGAGAAGGTAAAGGGAAAGGTCAAGAAGAGCGCAAAGAAATATCCAGCCAAGCCTGGCAGGCCCAGGAAGCTCAAGATGACAGCGATGTGGTACCCTGATTCAATGTTCTCTGTCTCAGAGGATGAGGAAGAGGGCAAGAGGCTGTTCGGTGAGATGTGGATGGGCCAGTTCGGGATATACAAGCAGACAAGGGGAAAGCTGCTCAAGCTCAACTTCCTGGAGACTGTCTACCTCTCCAAGTATTTCGGCCTGAAAGTGATAGACAGCAGTGGCAAGAAGCTGACCCACAAGAAGATACTGGATTATGTCACCAAAAAGAGGGAGTGGACAAAACAGCTGTATGAGGTGTACGAGGAATGGAGGCAGAACGGCTTCCTTGTGAAGACAGGCTTCAAGTTCGGCGCCCACTTCAGGATATACTTCCCCGGCGCCTCCCCTGTGGGGGAGTACACGCACTCCAGGCATGTGCTGCATGTGTTCCCGAAGGAGCAGAAGATGCTGATATCAGAATGGGCCAGGGCTGTTAGGGTGGCGCACGGCGTCAAGAAGACGTTCCTTCTCGCCATACCCAAGCTGAAGGCCAAGGATTACGTGAAGTACCCTGCTGACTTCATGGCCTACAGGAGGAAGAAGCAGGCTGAAGGCTGGGTGAGGGAGACGCCGGATGACGGGCCGAGGTACCTGCTGTCTGCTGTGTCAGAGGACGAGCACATAGGCGGCATTGAGCTGGCCTCCATGCTGCACCAGGCAGAGAAGATGAGGCTGGAACTCATACTCTCCATAAGCGACAGGGAGACAGGGATAACCTATTATGTGCTGAAGAGGGTGGAGCTGCCTGGCTCCAAGTACGACTATTACGAGATAGAGTGGATGAAGCCCTAGAAACCGAACCTCTTTCTGAAGAACAGTGCCGTCGCGCCCGCAAAGATGGTCAGGGTAAGCAGCAGGCCCATAATGTTTAGCTGCATGTCGAAAGTGATGAACCCTGTCATTGAAGCTGCCTGGAAATTGGCCGTCTTCAGCACTGCCATAAGGAATATCAGGAAGAGTATGACAGTAAGCCCCTTTGCCTTCTGGTACATTGCCTCATTCATAACACTCATTTTATAATTTCAGTGAAGTATTATAAGCTTTTATTCCTTGGAAGCAACCCTTCTACATGGAAGTCGAGTTCTGCTTGCTTGACGCCGACCATGTTCTTGACTCATATGACAGGCCCGTCATCAGGCTGTGGGGCACTGACAGGAAAGGAAGGCCAGTGGTCCTGCTGGACAGGGGATTCAGGCCGTATTTCTATGTGCTTCCCAGGGAAGGCGCAGACCTGAATGGCATCAAGGAGAGGATACTGAGGCTGTCAGTGGACGGGAAGAACCCGGAGTCTGCCAGGGAGGTTAAGAGGGATATCATGGGAAAGGATTCCCTTCTCCTGAAGGTGACGGTCACAAGGACCACAGACCCGTCCAAGTTCAGGGAGCTGCTGAAGGACTGGAGCAGCATAAAGGCCACTTACGAGTATAATGTGCCCTTCTACAGGAGATACATCATAGACCGGGGACTGGTCCCAATGGACTGGCTGAAGGCCAGGGGGACTGTGAACACGGACAGCGGCCTGGAGTCAGACCTTGTGCTGAACCTGGACAGCGCAGAGCCATTGGGAAGCAGGGAGCCCCAGCTGGACATCCTGGTGTTCGACATAGAGGTCGCTGAGGAGGAGGGGGAGGAGAAGGTGATAATGGTCTCCTTCAAGGGCTCAAGGGATTTCAGCAAGGTGGTGACATGGAAGAAGGTGAGGGGGGCAGAGGTCGTGAAGGACGAGAGTGAGCTGATAAGGAGGTTCATGGAGATAGTGAAGGAGACCGACCCCGACATAATATGCGGATACAATACTGACAGGTTCGATTTCATAAAGCTGGAGGAAAGGGCTAACAGGCACAGGATACCCCTTTTGCTGGGAAGGGACGGAAGCCAGCTCGTGTTCAAGAGGAGGGGAAAGGTAAAGGCTGCCGTGGTGAAGGGGAGGGCCCATATAGACCTCTTCGACTTTGTCGAGAATGTGCTGGCCCAGACCCTCACATCAGAGGTCCTGACCCTGGACATGGTCGCAAGGGAGATCCTTGGCATAGGAAAGGGGAAGATGGAGTGGAAGGAGATAGAGGACGCGTGGAGGAGCGGGAAAGGCCTGGGAAGGGTGGCAGAGCACTGCATGTGGGATTCCGAGCTCACCCTGAAGCTGGCATACCATCTCCTCCCCCAGATATACGCCCTGTCCAGGACAGTTGGCCAGTTCCCGTTCGACACGTCCAGGATGACATACTCCCAGCTGGTCGAGTGGCTGCTCATAAGGAAATCCTCAGAGGGCGGGAGGATAACGCCAAACAGGCCCAATTACGGGGAGATGGGAAGGAGGAGAGAGATAGAGTCGTACACAGGGGGGTATGTGCATCTCCCTAAAGAGGGCATACACGACGGCATAGCGATATTCGACTTCAGGTCGCTTTACCCTTCAATCATAGTCTCGCACAACATATCGCCAGAGGTGCTGGACTGCGGCCACAGCAAATGCAAGCCCAACTGCCCGCATGATGTGGGGCACAGCTTCTGCATGGTTGCCAAAGGGTTCGTCCCCTCTGTGCTGAAGGAGATAATAAGGAAGAGGGCGGAAATGAAGAAGAGGATGGCAAGGATGACCAAGACAGCGGAATACAAGGACCTTCACAACAGGCAGTTCGCCCTGAAGATACTGGCTAACGCGTTCTACGGGTATTACGGGTATGCGGGTTCCAGGTGGTACAGCAGGGTATGCGCACGCTCGACCTCTGCATGGGGGAGGGAGTACATAAAGAATGTCATAGCCATGGCTGAGAAGGGGGGGATGGAGGTCCTGTACGGTGACACAGACTCCCTCTTCCTGAAGCTGAAGAGCAGGGCCCAGGCGGAAAGTTTCCTGGAGTCAGTCAACAGCAAGCTGCCTGGCATAATGGAGCTGGAGTTCAAGGGAATGTTCAAGAGGGGGATATTCATAGGGACCAAGGCAGGGGTGGCAGCAAAGAAGAAGTACGCGCTCCTGGACTCTGAGGGCAGGCTGGTCATGAGGGGCCTGGCTACCAGGAGAAGGGACTGGGCAAAGATAGCAAAGGACACCCAGGAGAAGGTCATAATGGCTATACTGAAGGACAAGTCAAGGAAGAAGGCTGTCAGTATCGTCTCCAGGACAGTCCGGGACATAATGAAAGGGAAAGTGGACATGGGCGACCTGGTGATATACACCCAGCTGAAAATGCCCATCTCCAGGTATGTGCAGAAGGGGCCGCACGTGAAGGCGGCCAGGAAATCCCTGGAAAGGGGGAGGCCGGTCGGTGAGGGGAGCATCATATCATACATAATAACAAAAGGGAAGGGTTCCATCTCTGACAGGGCTGAGCCTGCAGAGGACGCCAAGGGCTATGACCCGGAGTACTATGTGCACAACCAGATACTCCCGCCTGTCATGAGGATACTCTCGGGCCTGGGTGTAAAGGAAGAGGATGTCCTGGGAAAGGAGAAATCCAGGACGTTATCTGATTTTTTAAGGAAAGGCAATAAAGAATAAAACA
>DAOVIL010000091.1 GCA_030673725.1 Candidatus Aenigmatarchaeota archaeon
CTCTTGACGACCTTGATCTTCCTCTTGACCGCCTTCCTCTTCACTGCCTTTGCCTTTGTGCCTGACTTTGGTTTCTTCAGCAGCTCCTTCTCCTTCAGGTATAACATCATATGCTTCCTGTTCCTGAAGTAACCCCCCTTTACCCTCATGAGAATCTTCCTGAAGTCTGACACTTCCATCTGGTCTGTGTCCCTGAGCATCCTGAGGGTCTCCCTCAGCGGCCTGACCTTCCTTATCCAGGCTGCCTTCTTTGGGTTCCTGGCACCCCGCGTTCCCTTTCTCTTTCCTGTGCCCTTCCTCCTGCCCCTCTTCTTCTGGACGAGTATGTTCTTTGCACGGGCCCTGCCTGTGCCTCCCCTCTGGATCTTCCTGATGAGGCCCTTCTTGATGAGGTCCCTTATATCCTGCCTGGTGAGGGCGTCATCCACTTCCTTAGTGGTTTCTATCCTGACTCTGGTTAAACCGCATTTCAGAATCTCCGATGCCATCCTCTTCTGCGTCCTAAGGTCCATCATTCATCACCGAAATCCTTCAGGATGGGCTTGAACTCAGCGTCCTTCTTTATCTTGCCCTGCTTCTTCTGCATCTCCCTGGCAATTATCCAGAGCGCAAGGGCAAGTGACTTCTTGCCGTTGTTGTTTATGGGGAGTATGAGGTCTACGTTCCTGGCTGCATTGAAGGTGTTGCACATGGAGATTATGGGTATCCTCTTCTTCCTGGCCTCCTTCATGGCCTGCTCGTCTATCAGAGGGTCTATCACGAAGACTATGTCGGGCTCGTAGAACTTCCTGTAGGCGGGGTTTGTCAGTGTCCCGGGGTAGAACCTGCCTGCCACTGCCTTGGCGCCGACTGCGTCAGCGAATGCTGTTATTGCCTGCCTGCCGTTCTCCTTCCTGGAGACTATCAGCACCTTCTTGTAGTTAGTGAGGAAATCAGCTATCACTTTCAGCCTCTCGTCTATCTTTTTCAGGTTGAACATGGCAAGCCCGTCCTCCCTTATCTTGTACACGAACCTCTTCATGTAGGGGGTGCAGGTCTTCATGCCTATGTAAATTCCCGCTGTCATGTAGTCTGTCTTTTCCACCATCATGGCTACCACTATGGATTAATGATATATCATCTTGTTATTTAAAGCTTAAAAATTAACTCAGAGCGAGCTGAGGGGCAGCTTTGACATCCTGGCATCAGGTACTTCATTCCACAATACAAGCAGTTTGTTGAGCTTTGGGATGTCAGCCATCCCTATCTTAATCAGGGGCGCTCCAAGCGCCAGGCAGAGCTCAGAGAGCCAGTCATCATAAGTCTCCTGGGAGCGGTGCGATGGCACGAGCACCTGGCTGTTCGCCTTTGCCAGCTTCGCGACCCCCATGGTCTGGTGCACTGTCCCTATCTGGTTGGGCTTGATTATAATAGCGTTGGTTGCCTTTGCTTTCAGGCCGAGCTTGAGCCTCTCCAGGTTGGTCGTGTAGAGGTCGTCCCCCACCACCAGGGCCCTTTTTCCGAATTCCTTCGTCAGCTTGGAGTGGTAGAAGAAATCATCCTCATGGAAGGGGTCTTCCATGTAGTATATCTTGTACTGCTGCGCCAGCTGGGTGATGATGTCAAGATGCTGGTCAGGCGAGTATACCTTATCACCGTATTTGTACCCTTTCCCGTCCCAGAATGAGGATGCTGCGAAATCTATGCCTATCCTGAACTTCCAGTCTTCCGCCAGCTCTGCCAGGAAGTGGAGGGTCTCGAACTCATCCAGCTTGGACATCCAGGCGCCCTCCCTGTTCTTCCCCAACAGGACGCCCTTCTTGGCGAGCTCCTCGCCTATTGTCGCCCATATCTCTATTGCTGTCTTGGTTGCCTCCATCGGGCTGTAGGTCCTGTGCGGTATGATCAGGAACTCCTGCCAAGCCGTACCGCCCCCATGGCTCCCTCCCCCTATCACGTTGCACACTGGGAGGGGGAAATCTGCCCTGAGGTTCCTGCCTGTCAGCTTCCAGAGTTCGCCCTTGGTGGCTGCCCTGGCAAAGGCAATGGATATCGCAAGGCTCAGGTTGCCGCCTATCTTGCTGAAGTCATCTGTGCTGTCCATCTCCTTCAGGAAGATATCTGCGTTCACCCAGTCCTCCTCGTCCAGCGTTATCATGTTCTTCCTGATGACGTTGAAGGCCTTCCTGACCTTATTTATGGGCAACTCCTTTGCCTCCCGCATGCCCGTTGATGTGCCTGACGGCACGCTTGCTGAATAGCATCTGCCGTCGTCAGTCCAGAGCTTGACTTTTATGGTGGGCTTTAGCATGGAATTGAGAACAGTGTAAACCCTAAGGTCTCTTATCATGTAGATAAATTAGTCGGCAGGTCTTAAATTACTCCCTGCGCTTGACGTCAATCGGTATCAGGCCGGCTTCCCATTCCAGCTTGGCCACTTCCAGCGGCTTGGTGACGCCCTTCGGGATATCCACCATGATAGGGCTGCCCTGGGATATCTGGAGCGCCCTGGCTGATATTATCCTGGTCTTCTCATATCTCGTGTAGGAGTTTGGGTCTTTCATCCTATGTACCTCAGCTGCTCCTTCCCTTTCACAGGAGCCTTCTCATCCTTCGATATCTCCATTATGGCTTTCCTCTGGAGCGACTCTATTTTCTTGATGAATTTCTCCATCTCCTTCACGCGCTCATCCAGCCTCTTCATATCGAGCTTAATGTTCAGTATTTTCGTTAAAGAATTTAAAACTATCTCTGCCGCCTTAGGGTCCGTGACTATGGGAAATCCGGATGTTTCGCCCAGTATGCATATGCCCTTCATGCCCCTTTCCATTCCCAGGCCGAGGAGCAGGCCTGCTGCGCCGACTATGTAACCTACCCTCTCACCGGCTATGAACTTGATGCCGCTGCCCTTGTACTTCTTTATGAGGCTCTCATGGGTGGCTGCTCCCAGGACATCCGGGTGCTTCTCCACCTCTCCTGTGGCCAGGCCGCCGACTGTTATGATGTCCTTCACGCCGAACGGCTTCAGGAAGTCCAGTACCTCGCCCATCACCTCGTAATGGCCGTTTGGGGACAAGGACTGGGAGTCGCCTGTCAGGAATATGATGTCCCTCTGGCCCTTCTTCTTGGCCTTCCAGTAGAAGAACTCGTTCTTCAGCAGGGCCACCTTGTTCTTGTCCTCTATCATCACGAACGGGAAGAAGTGCTTGGAGTACAGGTCAGCGAACTTCACCGCTTTAAGCTCCTTTATCATGTAGCCAACTGCTACTCTCCCTATGTTGCCCACTCCGGGCAGGCCCTCAATCAGGATGGGGTTCTTCAGCTTCGGTTTCTTGAA
>DAOVIL010000034.1 GCA_030673725.1 Candidatus Aenigmatarchaeota archaeon
CAAAACAATGTAATGATAGAAAAGATAACGATGCTGACGGTTTAATTGATTATCCAAACGATCCTGGCTGTACAAGCATCTATGATGACAACGAAACAGATGTTTGTACAGAAAAATGGTGGTGTACACCTTGGTCAGAATGTAAAAACGGAATACAAACAAGAACATGCATTGATAAAAATAATTGCGGCACCTCTATATTCAAACCAAATGAATCCTTATCCTGCCAAGAAAGATGCGAAGAGAAATGGGCTTGTACAGAATGGGGCCCTTGTATTGAAGGTACTAGAATAAGAGTTTGTAAAGACGCTAATCTCTGTGGAACAGGCCTTCTAAAGCCACAGGAAACAGAAGAATGTGCTATCCCTTCCTGTTATGATAATATAAAAAATCAAGATGAAGAGGGTATCGATTGCGGTGGACCTTGCGACCCCTGTCTCCAGGAGATAGGGCTTGAAACACCCAAGGCGACATCACAGTTGATAGTTGGTGCCGTGACAAAAGAGATAGTCCAGTACTGGCCGTATGAGATTGTGGTCGTCATAATCCTGGTAGTAGTTTTCATGACGTACAAGACTGGCATACTGAGGAATAATAGAAAGTAGTGACGACAGATTGAGAGCCTCAGTCCATGTGGAACTCGACTATATCCCCGTCCCTCAGCCTGAAGTTCATGCCCACTATCTGCCCTTCGAACTGGGCTGAAGGCCCCCATATCCTGGCGTGCTTGAAGTGCTCCACGAACACCCTGTGTATCTTCTCCCCCACATCCTTCACTGTGGAGTCCCTCTTGACTATCATGGGCTCCTTCATGTCAGCAGACCTGCCTATCCTCTTGAGGTAGACCCTCATCAGATTGAGCTTGCCCCACACAGCTTCCTTGAAGGTGTCTATCCCTTTACCATCCTTGGCTGATATGTCCAGGCCCTTTCTCTCGTCCCAGTCCACCAGGTCGGCTTTATTATACACGACCAGGCTGGGCACATACTTCAGGTTCCTGGCCATCGCGTCCACTATCTGGTCCAGTGTGGCCTTCTCCCTTATCGTTATCTCGGCATTGTAGACCCCGAACTCGTTCAGCACAGATATTATCACTTCCTTGTCCACACCCATCTTCTTGGGCATGGTTATCTGCAGTCCGCCTCTATCCCTCCTCTTGACCTTTATGTCAGGCGGGCTCTGGTCCAGCCTCAGGCCGGCCTGGTGCAGCTCGTTCTTCATCATCTCTGCCTGCTCAGGCTTCCTGGCATCAGCCAGGAACACCACCAGGTCGGCAATCCTTATGACTGATATCACTTCCTTCCCTCTCCCTTTGCCTGACGCAGCCCCCTCTATCAGGCCAGGGACGTCCAGGACCTGTATCTTGGCGCCCCTGTACTCGAGCATCCCGGGCACCACCTTCAGGGTCGTGAACTCGTACTCAGCCACCCTGGAGTCAGCTGACGTTATCTGGTTGAGGAGGGTGGACTTTCCCACAGAAGGGAGTCCCACGAGAAGGACAGTCGCGTCCCCCCTCTTACGGATGCCATAGCCTAATCCGCCCTTTCCTGCAGACTGTTTTGCCTGCTCTGCCCTGAACTTGGCGAGCTTGGCCTTCTGCTTGCCTATATGCTTCTGGGTGGCCTTGTTGTAGGGAGTCTTCTTCAGCTCTTCCTCAATTTCTCTGATTTGCTCCTCAACCGACATAATAAATTAATCTCTCCAGCATACTTAAAAGCGTGATGATGGGGCACATAATTTGGGCGTTTTTTGCCGGAAAACGAGCCGAAATTCGGTACAAAACCGATATCAAGAGAACCATAATAATCTTTATAAACCACCAAAACCATAATAAATATTCCAGTCAGAACTGCTCCTTGTTGTGGTTTTGGTCGTTAGAGATGTGTTGGAACTGAAACCTCTGAAGGTTAAATATAAGTTGTTGCTATAAATAAACTATTCGGAAAAAGGCTGAGTATGGCTCAAAAAGATAAAGCAGAAGAAATGGCAGGTCAGACAAAGGAGATATCTGTATCAGAGTTCTTCGAGAAAAACAGGCACCTGCTAGGGTATGACAACAAGATAAAGGCACTCCTGATTATCGTGAAAGAGGGCGTGGACAATGCCCTAGACGCTGCAGAGGAAGCAAGGATAATGCCTGAGATATTCGTTAAGGTAGAGGAGCTGGAAAGGGAAAAGTATAAGATAGTCATAAAGGACAACGGCCCCGGGATAGTGAAGGCCAACATACCCAAGATATTCGGAACCCTGCTCTACGGCTCCAAGTTCCACCGTTTGAGGCAAAGCCGTGGCCAACAGGGCCTGGGGGTCTCATGCGCTGTCATGTATTCCCAGCTGACCACAGGGGAGTCCACAGAAGTCATATCCTCCACAGGCGACGGGAAGACCCACAAGTACAGGATCAAGATAGACGTCAAGAACAACAAGCCAGAAATCCTCAGCGACGAGGTGGTGGATATGGATACATGGCATGGCGTGCAGATAATGTTCATATGCGAAGGGATTTACAGGGAGCACAAGCAGTCCATCCTGGAATACCTGAAAGAGACCGCCATCTCCAACCCGTTCGCCAAGATAACGTTCGACTCCCCGAACGGGAAGTTCGACTTCAGTGCAGGAATCGACAAGCTTCCTGACGAACCAAGTGAGATAAAACCCCACCTTTACGGTGTGGAAGTGGGAATACTGTCCAGGATGCTGAAGGCGACCAAGGCCAGGACGCTCCAGTCCTTCCTGACATCAGAGTTCAGCAGGGTCGGGAGCACAGCAGCCAATGAGATAATAACCAAGGCAGGCATAGTGGGGGAGGACGGCAGCCCTGACGGAAGGCTGTCCCCAAAGAGGCTGACAGATGAGCAGATGGTCAGCATAGTCAAAGCAGTTAAAGAGGTCAAGCTCAGCAGACCCCCGACAGACTGCCTGTCACCGCTCGGGTCAGATTCAGTGGAGAAGGGCCTGAAGAAGGAGCTGAACCCGGATTTCATAACAGCTGTCTCAAGGAGCCCGACAGTGTACAGGGGCTGGCCTTTCCAGATAGAGGTGGGCCTGGCGTACGGCGGCTCCATAGAGAGCGCCAAGTTCATGAGGTTCGCCAACAGGGTGCCCCTGCTCTACCAGCAGGGCGACTGCGCCATGACAAAGGCCATGGCTACCATAGACTGGAGGAGGTACGGCCTCCAAGGAGATAAATTGCCTGAGGGGCCCATAGCAATATTCATACATATGGCATCAGTCTGGGTGCCATTCACATCAGAGTCAAAGGAAGCGGTGGCCAGCTATCCTATCATACTGAAAGAAGTGAAGCTTGCGCTTCAGGAGGCGACCAGGAAGCTCTCCCTCTACCTGTCAGGCATGAGGAAGGCCCAGTACCAGCAGGAGAGGATGAAGATATTCGAGAGGTATGCTGGCGATACAGCTACGGCACTGGCAGAGCTGACAGGAAGGGACGCAGACGAGATACAGGTCATGATAAACGAGATAGCGAAGACAGTTCACGAAGAGGCGCTGAAAACCGAGAACGGAAAGGAAGAGGAAGCGCCTCCAGTTGAAGTAGAAGGCGGTAAAGAGAATGGAGAAGAAGACGAAGAAGCAGAGTGATGAGAAGGTGACCAAGAAGCTCATAGAGCTCGGGAATGATGTAATGGGCCAGCTCGGCCAGAAGAAGAACCCGTCAGTGGCGCTTCCCATAAGGGCCCTATCCAACATATTCTTCGACGAGAAGACAGGCCTGGTGCAGCTGGGCGAGAAGGTCTCCAAGAGGACCTACATGAACATAGCCCACACCAGGAAGTTCATGCAGACGCTCCTGATAGCAGCGGAGTGCAAGAAGATAATCAGCCAGAATGTCACCACATCCATCAGGGACCTTTATTATGCCATCAAGCACACCATACCGGAGACAAAGGAGAACACAGTCGAGGACCAGAGCGAGTCAGACCCCATACTGGAGGATCTGGAGGCAGCCCTGAACACGCTGAGGGAGAGGCTTCACCTGCAGGCAGACAGGAAGGGATATGTCGCAGGCCCGATAATGGTCAACGACAGGGGAGACATGATAGACTGCAGCAAGATGGGCTCGTCTGGCTGGGCCATACCGTCCAATGTGGAACCTGACCTTATAAGCTTCGAGAAGTGCAGCGCTGATTTCGTGCTGGTCATAGAGAAGGATGCTGTATGGCAAAGACTGAACGAGGACAAGTTCTGGAGGAATCAGAACTGCTTGATAATCACAGGGAAGGGGCAGCCTGCAAGGGGCTGCAGGAGGCTTGTCAACAGGCTGCACAACGAGCTCAAGCTCCCCATATATGTGCTTACTGACGGAGATTTCTGGGGATACTATATCTACTCGGTCATCAAACAGGGCTCTATTAAGCTAAGCTTCCTTTCTGACAGATTGGGAACCCCAAGCGCCAAGTTCATTGGCCTGACCACGAAGGATGTTGAAAAATTCAATATTCCAAAAAACGTCACAATCAAATTGAACGAGGGCGATATAAAGAGAGGAAACGAGATGATGAAATATAGGTGGTTCGAGCCGAAGGAATGGCAGGATGAGCTAAAGAATATGCTGAAGGTAGGCTATAAGCTAGAGTTAGAGGCCCTGTCAGCCAAGGGTATAAGATTCATCAGTGAGACATACCTGCCCCAGAAGATAAAAGAGAAAGACTTCTTACCCTAGGCAGGCAGGAAGCCCGCCATGTTGCTTGTGGTGATTGACGCACTCGCAGCACATCCCCTTTCTCTCGCACTCATATGTGCAGGGACAGCCCTTCAGGTTATCTTCCTTCTTGCATTCCATCTTACAACCCCTGCATCGATTCTTTGTAGAACCTGTCGCCCATGTTCCCTGTGTAGACCTTGCAGTCTATTATCACTGCAGGCAGATACACCTTGTTTGGCACGGTTATCTGGAGGGCTGACAGCCTGTGTGCGTCAGTGTTCTGGTCTATGTATTCCACTGTCTTCCCAAGCTCCCGCTCATATTCCTCTATCTTGTCCACCACATAGGGGCACTCCGCGCATCCCGGGGCATGTATCACTAGTATCTTGCCGTCTATCTTCCTGAGTTCGCACTGCTTCTGGCTTATCTCTGTCGAACCCTCTATGGATATGGCCTCTATGGTAGTCTCAGGTGTGGGTGTCACCACTCCGGTGATGCCCTGTGTCTGATCCGCCTGTCCGGTATCCTGAGAACCTGCGTCTGGGGCTGATGGCGTGCCAGAAGGCTGGCTGACGCAAAGGCTGACAAGGACCACTGCAATCAGAAGGGTTAATGCTATTGCTCTCATACCATCTGAACTCCTGTTATATGTGTTATTGTTAGGTTAAGGCTTCTTAAATCATTTTTGCCCAGCTTGTGGACGTCATCCTTGCCTGTGGCCGCAGTCGCCATCTTGACCTCCTCTGTGCAGGCTTTTATGAAGTTGGCTGCATGCTCGCCTGCCTGGGGGTCCAGCTTCTTGATTAAAGACGCTTTCTGGGTAGTTATCCCGACAGGGCACATCCCGAGGTGGCACTGTTTGCAATAGATGCAGCCCATAGCCATCAGCATAGGCATCCCCATGAAGACTGCGTCAGCTCCCAATGCCAGCGCTTTCGCCGCATCAGCTCCGGTGTTCAGGCCGCCACCTATGATTAGTTCCTGTTTCGACCACATCCTGTCCATCACCTTCCTGGCCCTAACCAGCGCAGCCAGGGTGGGAGTGCCGAAGTGGTCCAGCATTATCTCAGGAGCTGCCCCTGTGCCGCCTTCCATCCCGTCTATCGCTATCGCGTCAGCACCTGACCTGACCGCTATCGGGATGTCAGCCTCCATGTTTCCTGCCCCGAGCTTGACTATGATGGGCTTCCCTCCGGTCACCTTCCTGAGCCACTGTACCTTCTTCTTCAGGTCAGCGGCTGTCTTTATGTCTGGGTGCGCAGCTGGGGAATGCAGGGGCTTTCCAGCAGGCACCTTCCTAAGCTTCGCTATTGCGGGCGTCACCTTCCTGGCCGGAAGCAGCCCCCCCTGGCCTGGTTTAGCCCCCTGCCCTATCTTTATCTCTATGGCATCAGCTGACTTCAGGTACTTCTCGTTCACCCCGAACCTGCCTGTGGAGTACTGCGCTATCAGTATCCTGGCCTTGGCCCTCTCTTCAGGCAGCATACCGCCTTCCCCTGTGTTGGCTGCAGTCCCGGCCAGAGTGCTCGCTTTGGCAAGCGCTATCTTGACCTTCTTGTTGACAGCGCCGAACGACATGCCCCCCATGAGTATGGGGGTTTCAAGAATGAGAGGCTGTTTGCTCCCCTTCCCTATGACTGTTTTGGAAAGGACCTCTTCCTCAAAATAGAACACAGGCCTCTTCTTGAGCTGCGCACGCACGAAAAGGAGGTCATCGAAGATTATCCTCCCGCATACCC
>DAOVIL010000067.1 GCA_030673725.1 Candidatus Aenigmatarchaeota archaeon
ATGCGTAATCCTTCTCAAGCCTTCTCAGCTTTGTGTCATTGTTCAGGTATTTGCAGTGCTCGACTGACCTCTCTATGAACTCAATCCTCCTGACGACTGTCTCATTCTTCCTGAGGGTCAGCTCCAGCATCTCATCGTAAAGTTCCACCAGGGCATTGGACTCCTTTGTATGGTCGAAGAGCCTGAGCCTCTTCTTCCACTTGACCATCCTCTCGTTCCGTTTGATGCTCTTCCTGAGAACGCGTTTCCTTTCCCTGTTTATGGTATCCTCGGCAATCCTCTCTTCCGGTGACGGGGCATAATACATGCCGTCCCTGTCCAGCTCCTCCAGTTCAGCCAGCAGCTCTGTTGACGTGAGCCTGTCCCTTCCCATCCTCATGAAGCACCTGTCCATGACTTCTGCGAGCCTGGGATGGATATCCTTCCCTCCTTCAGTGTCCCTTATCTTGACAGGCGAACCTGCCCTTATCTGCCTCATAACTTCCATAATACTGCCCTCATACGGCCTCTCTCCTGTCAGCAGCTTGAAGGCTGTCCCACCGAAGCTGTACATGTCTGACTGGGCATCCATGTAGGTGACGCCGTCCAGCCCTTCTGGTGACATGTAGTACGGTGTTCCCATCACCAATTCCTTCTCTATCGTCCTGGTGATACGCCCCTCATCATCGACCTCTGTGTCCTTCAGCAGCCCCAGGTCGGTCAGCCTGACATCCGGATCATCCAGTATGTCAAAAGTAGTCTCGTCGCTGTCCTCTGACTTGGGCAGCTCCTTGAAGAGGGTCTTCTCGTCGACGAGTATGTTGGAAGGCTTGACATCCCTGTGGTACTTGCCATGGTCATGGATGTATTTCAGCCCCCTCAGGGCCCTTATGAGTATCTTCATGGCAGCTTTCGGGTCCAGCGTATCAGCCATGTCCTCCAGCGCCATGACGTTGGGGACATATTCCATCACCATGTAGTACATCCCTGATTCCGCGTCGTGCCCGTATTCCACTGCCCTTGTAAGGTTGGGGTGCCTCAGCTTCCTGGCAGCCCTGGCCTCCTGGTTGAAACGGTCCTTCATGTTCTGCTTATCAGCGAATTCGGGATCCATGAACTTGACCGCGACCATGTTGTCCTCTGACCTGAAGTCCTTTGCGAGGGCCCCCATTAAGAACCTGTCCCTGGTCCTTTTGTGGGTCTCGAAAAGCTCTATCTTGCTCGTGTCCCTTCCCTTGTACTGCCCTGGTCTCCCATTGACGATGTTCTGGGAGGCAAGCTTTTCCGCTTTCTTGACAGTCTCCATTATCTCATTGGTCCTTTTCTCCCTCTTCTTTTCTGCTGCCTTCTGTATCCTGCTCCTGTTGTCATCATCTATTATTATGCCCTGCTTGATGTCGCTCAGGCTTATCTCCACTGTGTCCCCGCTAGAATTCTTGAACCTGTCGTTCAGCGATGAGGGAGGCGTCTCCCCCCTCAGCACCCTGTTCCTGACTATCATGTAAGGCTCTATCCTGGCCCTATAGACCTTTCCCATCCCGCCTTCGCCTATCTTCTCTTTCAGGACCGTTATACCGTCATCTACCACATAGCCTTTAGGAAGGTCCTTGTTCTTCGCCTTGTTTGCACGTGCCTTCACGTCGGGGTCTGAGACAGTGTCCAGCTTGTGCCTCGCACGGCTGGAGGTATCATCCCCGGAAGGGAAATGGCTCCTCATCTCATCCAGGGAGGGTTTCGTGGGCGGGGTATCCTCGCCGTCCTGCATGTACAGCCTTCTCATCTGTTCCGCCTGCTCTGTGAGTTCTTCCGGTCGAGGGGTGTTGTCATCTTTCATAGTATTCCTTCATGCTAACCTTTTTAGGGGTTTCGATTACATGGTAAACCCCTATTTCACTTGGTTAACGGTTAAAGGATGTGGAGGATATACTATATAGACGCTTTTAAAGTGTCCAGAAGGGGGGCATATCATTCCTTTTCAGGGCCTTTGGGGGCAAATCAGCTTCGGCAAAGCTTTATGGGGAAAGCGAAAAATGGCAGAATTGAGCAATTTATACAGCCTTCTACAATTATTATACATGGTAACCAGACAGGCGCCAGCAGCACCCCCCGCACAGCCACCAGCTGCACCTCCGGCACAGAGGCCTGCAACACAACCCCAGAGGATAAGGCCCAAGCCCAAGAAGAAGGTGATGGGAGAAGAGGCCCTGATGGAGTTCGGGAGCGCCAGGAAGAGCACGCACTACATCATGCGCTACGTTATTACCCTAGTGCTTCTGGTAATAGGCATCTACACTATGATATCCCCTGGCATCTTCGCCTTCATAGAGTTCCTGTTCCCGGGCATGTACATCTCCCTTGGGTTCATAATAGCCGGCCTGGCGATGCTGCTCTGGTCAGAGATGGACATGAAGTACACTGGTTATGCCATCACCCCGACAAGGGTGATAGAGAACATAGGCATCCTGAAGAAGAAGACCGTTGCAGTGAACATAAACATGATAACAGGCACAAGGGTCCACCAGAGCCTGCCTGACAGGATACTGGGTGTGGGAGACCTGGAGATAAACACCCACTACAAGGAGCATGCCCTCATCCTGCGCTACATAAACGACCCTATGGAGAAGGAAGCCTACATACTCCAGATGCAGTCTGGACGTGCAGCCCCGCAACAGCCCCAGGCGCCACCTACACCACCGCCAGCAGCGCCACCCGCAACTCCTCCTGCTGCCCCGCCAGCACAGCCTCCACAAAGACAGCCAGGTTACTGATACCTTATCTCAAAACCAGTGAATTCTCCCTTGTATTCTTCCCAGTCCACTTCCATGTCCTTCACTTCTGCACCTTCTGGCCCTTTCCTGCAGAACTCTATCATAGCCTCTACCCTTCCTTTATCCCCCTCGAAGACGGCCTCTACATTTCCTTCAGGCGTGTTCCTGACCCAGCCCTTCACTCCAAGCTGGTTGGCCCTGTCCACTGTCCTTGCCCTGAAGAACACTCCCTGGACATTGCCTGAGACTATGACATGGGCCCTGGTATCCATGGCTTATAGTGGGTTTCAAGCTTAAAATGCAGCCAATATAAGATTAAGACATGAAAGAGAAGCTCAAGCAAGTAGGGGAAGTAACCTGGGAGCTGCCAAAGGATTCTGTCAAGGGCATGCGCGTGCCAGCCCTTGTGTTCCTCTCCAAGAAGATGAAGGAGGCAGTGGAGGAAGGCTGCCTGCAGCAGATAGCGAACGTGGCCACGCTGCCTGGGATATACAAGCATGCCATAGCGCTCCCCGATATGCATTTCGGGTACGGGTTCCCGATAGGGGGTGTGGCGGCGCTTGACATAAAGGAAGGCGGCCTCTCGCCTGGAGGCATTGGTTTTGATATCAACTGTGGAGTCAGGCTGCTCAGGTCCAACCTTACGCTGGAGGAAGTGAAGCCCAAGATAAAGGAGATAGTTGACGCCATGTTCAGGAACGTGCCCGCAGGAGTGGGCAAGAGCGGCAAGCTCAAGCTCTCGAAGGATGAGTTGAAGAGTGCCATAGAGAAGGGCTCTGAATGGGCAGTCGAGCACGGGTACGGGAACAAGAGGGACCTGGAGCACACAGAGTCAGGAGGCAGGATAAAGGAGGCTGATGCTTCAAAGGTCTCGGAGAAGGCGCTCTCAAGGGGGGCGCCCCAGCTCGGGACGCTGGGAGCAGGGAACCATTTCCTGGAGGTCCAGAGGGTGGCAGAGATATACGAGCCAGAGATAGCAAAGGCTTGGGGGATAGACAAGGTGGACCAGGTATGCTTCATGATACACACAGGCAGCAGGGGCTTCGGCCACCAGGTATGCAGCGATTACCTCCAGATACTGAACAGCAAGTTCAGGGACACTGTTGCAAAGCTTCCTGACAGGGACCTGGTATATGCTCCTGCAGGGACACAGGAGTGTGACGATTACTTCAAGGCAATGGCATGCGCAGCCAACTTCGCCTGGGCGAACAGGCAGATAATCATGCACTGGGTGAGGCAGTCCATAACTCAGGTCCTGGGCAAGCCTGAAGCAGACGTCGGCCTGGAACTGGTGTATGACGTGGCGCACAACATAGGCAAGATAGAGAAGCACATGATAGACGGGGAAGAGAGGACAGTTTACATGCACAGGAAGGGGGCGACCAGGTGCTTCGGCCCGGGCCACCCTGAGATTTCCCAGGATTACCAGAAGACAGGA
>DAOVIL010000026.1 GCA_030673725.1 Candidatus Aenigmatarchaeota archaeon
GGATGGCTTAAAAACGCATATGAGGCTCTCCGAAAGGCAGAAAAAGCTTTGCCACAAGACTTAATATGCCGAGGGCAAGAATCGTGAGTTTCCTGGAGACTGAGCAGCACCCCTTTCCTGAGGACCCCAGGGTCAGGATGACTGCCATAGCGCGCTCCATCAACATGGAGCCAAAACTGACAATGATGGCCCTTTGTTTGAAAGACATTCGTTACATGGAAGAGCATCACACCACCAAGGACATGAGGAAGGATTTCCTGGACATCATGGGAAGAAGCAGCTGGGATCCGCAGGAGTCGGTCTTCGCGAATTATGTCCACGGGTCTCTCCTGCCTTCCGGGATGGTCTCTGAACATAGCGTCAAATGCGAGGGCTACCCTGAGCCAGTCACTGTCTGGCGTCCCACAGCGGCCATGGAAAGATACGGCAGGCCCATAGCCGCATTCATCCTCAAATACAGCGTGGACAGCGGCAGGTCAATCAATTCCCTGCTTGGCACCAGCTCAGCCCCTGAAAACAGGCTGAGGATGCTCGAGCTGCTCAGGAACGGAGCGTCAACCGAGGCCGAGCTGATAGATGACATTGGCCTGGGCAACAACAACATAATGAATCACATGAAGGTCCTGGGAAAGGAGAGATTAATCGGCTTCGAGACAGGCAACAACGAGGGCGGCAACGGCTGGGCAAAATACAAGTGGAAAGAGGGCAAGAAGCTGGAAGACGTAGACCCGGTGGGAAAGACGGTGACCCTTACCATGAATATAGCACGCATCCTCATGGGAAATGAGGGGTACATGTCCGTGAGGGAAATAAACAAGGCATCTGGCCACAGGCATCGCTCTGACGTGAGCACTGTGCTGAGGGGGCTCTACAGGCAGGAGGTAATCGAAAGCGGCAAATGGGACACCCATATCCGCTCTGATATATGGCTGGAGGACGGTGGGCAGGCTTTCCTGGAAGAATGGTTCGACAAGGTAATTGACGCGTTCTCAGATGGACCAGAGCTGGCCCACATGCAGGCTATACTCAAGCAGTTCGAGGAGGACCCTGTCATGCGCGCTGATTATGTCGGCCGGGGGATTGACATGTACAGGAAGATATCGCTGGCAAGCAAGAGGAAGCCGGCGGAAGTGAGAAGAAGGGAGATAACGGATTTCGTGAGAATGTACCATAAAGAGCACGGCCAGGGCCCGAGGCATATCGAGATAAGGGATGAGATAGGCGTGGGAGTGTCCAGCTACCTGCGCGGCATGGAAAGGGATGGTACCCTGGAAAAAGTGAAGAAGGGGAAGGCAGTCAGGTACCATATCATCTGAATGTTTTTTAGGCACGAGTACAAAAGAGGCATATGGGCATCAACATATCGGAGATAGTGAAGTTCCAGGAGCTGGAGATGACTGCCCTGATGGGCAGGACTATTGTAATAGACGCCTACAACTGGACATACCAGTTCCTCTCGACAATAAGGGACCGCTTCACAGGCGAGCCCCTGAGGGACTCGAAGGGGAACACGACGTCCCACCTGTCAGGCCTCTTCTACAGGACAGCCAAGATACTTGAGGCAGGCATAACGCCGGTCTATGTGTGGGACGGCAAGCCCCCTGACCTGAAGCTCGCAGAGATAGAGAGGAGGGTGGCAGGAAGGGAGGCAGCAAAGGAGCTCTGGAAGGAGGCTGTCAAGAAAGGGGATGTGGAAAAAATCAAACTGTATGCCCAGCAGGCAGTCCGACTCACTAAGGACATGGTGGAGGAAGCCAAGAAACTGCTCACCTACATGGGCATCTCCTGGATACAAGCGCCATCCGAGGGAGAGGCCCAGTGCTCGCACATGTGCAGGAAGGGCCAGGCCTGGGCCACTGCAAGCCAGGATTTTGATTCACTAGCCTTCGGCTCTCCAAGGCTCATCAGGAACCTCTCCATAACAGGCAAGAGGAAGCTGCCCAGGAAGGAGCAGTACATCAACGTGAAGCCCGAGATGCTCGTGCTGGAGGACGCGCTGAAGGAGCTGGGCATCAACCAGGACCAACTCATACTCCTCGGCATACTTGTAGGGACCGACTACAATACTGGAGGCATAAAGGGCATAGGGCCGAAGAAGGCACTGGACCTGGTGAAGAAGGAGAAGACATTCGAGAACGTCATGAAGGCAGTGGAGGCCAGGTGGGAGCATGAGTCAGACCCCATGAAGATATTCGAGTTTTTTAAAAACCCGCCAGCAGAGGATGGGGAGATAAAGAAGGAGAAGCTCCAGCCGGATAAGCTGATAGAGCTGATGGTGGAGGAGCACGAGTTCGGGCAGGAGAGGACGCAAAAAGTCATAGACAGGCTCTCAGGCGCTGCAGAATCCCAGAAGCAGACAGGCCTGGCTAAGTTCCTGGGTTAAGCGTTTTAATTCTCAGCGCCAAATATAATCATGAAGCGTGAGCTGAAGGTACTTCTGATGATATCCGCAATGTTCACGCTTGCCGCAGGGCTCTTCGGGCCGATATACGCAGTGTTCGTCGAACAGATAGGCGGGAACCTCCTGGACGCAGGCGGAGCTTATGCCGCGTTCTCCATAGCAACAGGCGTGCTCATACTCATCATTGGCAGGTGGGAGGACCGCGTCAAGCACACGGAGAAGCTGATAGTGGTAGGCTACCTCCTGAACGTCTTCGGCTTCATCGGCTACCTCCTGATAAGGAACCCGATAGACCTGTTCCTCGTGCAGATAGTGTTCGGCATATCAGCAGCAGTGACCACGCCCGCCTATGACGGCCTGTATTCCAAGCTCCTGGACAGGGGCAAGTACGCCTCTGAATGGGGCATGTGGGAGTCCCAATATTATATAGTGGGTGCGATAGCGGCTGTCACAGGAGGCTTTCTGGCAGAGGTATACGGCTTCGCCTTCCTCTTCAAGATAATGCTCGGCATATCGATAATAGGGTTCCTGTTCACACTGCTGCTCCTGAGGAAGGGGAGGCACTAGATGGCCTCGCCTGTCTACACCCTTCTCGAGATGGTCTGGGCCCTTACGAGCAACAGCGTGACCACCATAATAGAACTCATAACGCTCTTCAGCAGGTTCATAAACGAGCTGTTCAGCATCTCAGCGGCAGGCGGGCCCATTGGCATAATGGCATCAGTCGCCATAATAGCCATAGTGGGCTTCTTCATAGCCAGGTTCATAATGGGGGCGCAGAAGACCATCATCATATTGATTATAGTCGGTCTGATACTGCTCTGGCTGCTCGTCCTAGGCGTGGCGGGCTAAACCATTTTAATCTAACATCTAATTTTATAACCTATGGCTGCTGACAAACTGCAGATTGAGGACACCAAGAGGAACGAGCTTGTCGTGAAGCTTAAGGAATTCCTGCACAAGAAGTACTACAAGGACCTGGTCCAGGCAGCCAACGAGACAGGGATTGCGGTGGTAGACATAGGAGTGATGGACAAGTTCGACCCAGAGCTGGTCGAGTATCTCCTGCACTGGCCTGACTCCTTCTTCGAGGTCTCTGCAGAAGCGACCAACCAGATAGACCTTCCGGCAGAGGTAAGATTAAGGTTCCTGAACCACCCTGAGCTGATACCGATAAGCGACCTCAGGTCAGAGCACATAGGCAAGTTCATCTGCACCGAAGGCATAGTCAGGAAGTCCTCTGAGATAAGGCCCGAGATAGTGGCCATAGAGTACGAGTGCCCCCAGTGCGGCGACAGGATAGTGGTCAAGAGGTCAGGGACGTTCATAGGCAAGCCCCTGAAGTGCGACTGCGGGAACAAGATAAAGGAATCCTTCAAGCAGGTCGGCAAGCAGCTGATAGACACCAGGTGGGTGGTGATAGAGGAGCCGTTCGAGCTGACAGAGGGCGAGAAGCCGTCACAGGTGATGATAATGATGACAGAGGACCTGGTCTCGCCTGCAGAGAGGAGGAAGAGCGATGCAGGCAACAGGCTGAAGATAACAGGCATCCTGAGGGACATCCCAAAGGGCAAGAGCTGGTCAATCAAGCTGGACTTCTACCTGGACTCCAACTATGTGGAGCCGACAGAGGTAGGCTGGGAGAAGATAAAGGTCACCAAGAAGGAGGAGGCCGAGATAAAGAAGCTTGCAAAGGACAAGAAGGTGTACGAGAAGCTGATAGGTTCACTTGCGCCTTCCCTGTACGGCATGAAGGACATAAAGGAATCAGTCATAATGCAGCTGTTCGGCGGCGTCCAGCACATCCTGAGGGACAGGATCAAGTTCAGGGGTGATATCCACATACTGCTCATAGGCGAGCCTGCCAGCGGAAAGTCGCAATTGCTGAAGCTCGTGCCGACCATAATGCCGAGAGGAAGATACGTGTCAGGAAAGGGCACCACGACAGCAGGATTGACTGCGACGGTGTCAAAGGACGAGCAGTTCATGGGAGGCTGGGTGCTGGAGGCAGGGGCGATGGTGCTGTCGAACAAGGGGCTGCTGTCAGTGGACGAATTCGAGAAGATGACCCAGGAAGACCAGGTCGCGATGCACGAGGGGATGGAACAGGGCACAATAAGCATTGCAAAGGCGTCCATCATAGCCACCCTTCCGGCCAACACTGCCATACTGGCAGGGGGCAACCCCAAGCTCAGCAGGTTCGACCCCTACATGTCGATAGCCAAGCAGATAACCATACCAGCCACCCTTCTTTCCAGGTTCGACCTCAAGTTCATACTGAAGGACAAACCCAATGAGAAGGAGGACACCAGGATAGTGGAGCACATCCTGAACTCCAGGGATGAGGACTATCAGGGGGCGCAGCCAACCCTTGACCCAGGATTCGTCAGGAAGTACATAGCCTACGCAAAGGAGCACTGCAAGCCTGTGCACACTAAGGAGACAGGAAGGATGCTGAAGCACTTCTATGTGGAGAACAGGAAGCAGTCGCTGGGGGACAATGCCCCCATATCCATAACACTCAGGCAGTTCGAGGCCATGATGCGTATATCAGAGGCCAGCGCAAAGATACAGTTAAGCCCTGTCGTAAGGAAGAGCGACGCTAAAAGGGCAATCAGGCTGATGCAGGTGTCCCTTATGCAGTTAGGTTACGACCCGGATACAGGTACCATAGACATTGACAAGTCAGAGGGAGCCACCACATCAAAGGAGAGGAGCCAGATAAGGATAGTCCTGGACATAATAAATGAGCTCTCTGCCAAGAAGAAGGAAGTCCTGGCAGGCGAGATAGAGGAGCGCGCCAAAGCTGAGGGAGTTAAGGATGCAGAGGAGATAATAGACAGGCTCAAGCGCGAAGGCATGCTGTTTGAACCATCGCCCGGTTACGTCCAATTTCCTTGAGGTGTGACTTCCCTATAAATAATTTTGCGACAATAATTATCCAATGGTAAGATTCACCGACCAGGTATCTGAAGCTCTTTTTGAATACGTAATCCATACTCGGCTCAAGCCCAGGGGCAGGACCCCGGATGAAGTGAGGCTGGGCTGCCAGATAACAGAAGACATGTACATGCCTCTAGCCATGTTCAGCGCGGCCATGCAGTGCACGACAGGCCCTGATCTTTCAATCGCACTTGCGCAGTATGGTGGTTGCGGCGTCATCCCCAGGAGCCTTTCCCAGGAAGACAGAGTAGATGCTGTGAAAAAGGTAAAGAGGGCAAAGGCAGGTTTCGTCTATGACACCATCAATGTGACGCCAGACACCCCGATAGCCGAGGTAGAGAAGATACGGAAAGAAACTGGATACTCCAGCTTCCCTGTGGTCGGCGATGACGGAAAGCTTGAGGGCCTCCTGACAGAGAAGAGGTACAGGCGGGACAGGGACAGCGTCCTTCCTGTGAGCGCCAGGATGAAGCCTGTGAGCGAGATGAAGCTAGGAGAGGATGGGATATCGCTTGGGGAAGCCAATAACAAGCTGCTCGAATTCGGGATAGGCATACTCCCCATAGTGGACAGGAACGGCACCTACTTGTGCTCTGTCTTCTGGCAGGACCTGCAGAAGCATCTGGATTATCCTGACGAATTCGTTGACGACAAGGGAAGGTACAGGACCTTTGTCGCAGCTTCCATGTTCCCTAACGATTTCGATGTCGTGGAACAGCTCGTGAAGGAGGGCGCAGACGGCATAGTGGTGGACACAGCAGATGCGAAGAACCCCCTGATGGTGGACGCGATAAAGAGGTACCTGACGCTTGATGTGCCTGTGATAGGGGGCAACATAATAGACAGGGAAGGATTCTACCTGGTGGCAAGGGCAGGCGCGCACATGGCAAAGATAGGCCAGGGCCCGGGATACGGATGCACCACCAGGAGGAAGAAATCCCAGGGCAGGGCACAGGCTACAGCCATAAGGGACTGCACAGCAGCAAGGGACAGGTTTGCCAAAAGGAAGAGAGGGCGCTACGTGAACCTCTGCGCTGACGGTGGCATGGAGGAGACAGGAGACATGGGAGTCGCCTTTGCGCTGGGAGCTAACTGCCTCATGCACGGGAAGTACTTCTGCGGCATGACAGAGAGCGCTGCACCTATGGTGACAAGGACATTCGGGGTGGATGTCCCTGACAACCCGAGCATACAGACAATCGCGGTGGACTTCAAGTGGTACTGGGGAGAGGCCTCTGCAAGGGGAAAGAATATAGACAGGTACGGCCATGCTGACCCCAAGACATTCACGACAGAGGGCAATGAAGGCCCTGTGCCCCATGTCGGCAGCATACATAAGGTCTTCCCTGCGGACATACAGACACTGAAGAACACGCTTTTCGGCTCAGGAGCATTTGACACAAAGGAGTTCAATGAGAAGGCCCTTCTGGAGAGGCAATCCCATGGCTCCCATATAGAGGGCGGCTCAAAGGTGACGAGGTCCTGATTA
>DAOVIL010000142.1 GCA_030673725.1 Candidatus Aenigmatarchaeota archaeon
AGGCTGACAAAGGAAGAATACAAAAACGTGACAGAAAAAGGCATAAGATACAGCCTGGAAGAGAGCGATTTCAACAAGGTATTCCGGAACAATATACAGGCCTTTGAGCGGGGATTCGATTACCTGTTCGGCCTGACGCCGGCAGACCTGAAGCTGTTCGTCAGGTTCCTCACAGACGACCCTGAGATGGATTTGATGACACATGCCCGCTTGAGCCACATGGGCAACGCAATGGGATACGGGAATGAGATGGAAGCGTTCCTGGAAAGGGCCGCATCAAGGAAGCCTGTCTACAGGCAGCTGCTGGAAAGGCCGGATAACCGCATCAGGAGGGTGTACGAATTCGTGGTGCCTGTAATGTACGGGGCACTCCCGAACGCGCCCCTGAGCCCAAAGGATAAGGACCCCCTGGTGGAAAGCTTCCTTACCATCCTGAAGCTTCCGGGGAAGCTTGAGAGGTGGAAATTCATTAAAAAGCATGGTATGAGGGACATCTTTGATAAGGCTGAGGGAGAGGAAGCCACAAAAGACATATACATGGTTTTCACGCCTGAGGGGAGATATCACGAGGAAGAGGCGAGGCTGTATTTCAGCGACAAATTCGGCCAAAAAAACATAAGCAAACTGAAATTTAAGACAGGAGTTAATTAATAACATATGAACCCGCAGGCAGATGAATTAAACAAGGAGATAGAGTGGCAGAACGAGGAAGTGCTGCACCTGCTTTCTGACAAGGGCAAGAGGATGTTCTTCCCCTCCAAGAGCATACTGGCGCAGACAGCAGAGGCCAGGAAATGCGAGATAAACGCCACCATCGGGATAGCCAAGTGCGAGGCTAACCGGCCCCTCCATCTCAACTCTGTCAGCAAGCACACGAACATGGAGCCTGAGGAGATGTTCCCGTACGCACCCAGCTGGGGACTGCCTGAGCTGAGGGACAAGTGGCTGGGGATGATGATCGAGAAGAACCCGTCACTTGAGAAGAAGCCTCTCAGCAGGCCAATCGTCACTACAGGCATAACAGGGGGGCTGAGTGTAGTGGGCGACCTGTTCCTGGACAAGGAAGACCTGCTCATCGTCCCGGACATGTACTGGGGCAACTATAACCTGATATTCAAGGAGAAGAGGCAGTGCGACATAAAGACATTTCCCCTCTTCCTGGACGGCAAGTTCAATGCAGAAGGGTTCGGGAAGGCGATAGAGGAATCAGGCAAGAAGAATGTTGCCATAATACTCAACTTCCCCAACAACCCCACAGGCTACACCCCGACATCTGAGGAGACAGACAGGGTGATAGAGGGCCTGGCCAAGGCCTCAAGGATAGTGAAGAGGATACTGGTGATAGTGGATGATGCCTATTTCGGCCTCACTTATGAGAGCGGCCTGATGAAGGAATCCATATTCACCAGGCTCTGCGGGCTTGAAGAGAATGTTCTCGCTGTAAAACTGGACGGCGCCACGAAGGAGGATTATGTGTGGGGCTTCAGGGTTGGCTTCATCACGTTCGGCATAAAGAAAGGCTCATCCAAGCTCTTCGGTGCCCTGGAATCAAAAGCATGCGGTGCTATCAGGGCAGAAAATTCCAACGCCTCCAGGGCTTCCCAGTCCCTCCTGCTGAGGGCCTTCAAGGAGCCCAACTACAGGAAGGAAAAAGAAGAGAACTTTAAGCTACTGAAGGAGAGGTACCAGCTCGTCAAAAAGCTGCTTAATGAGAACAAACAGTATGGGGAAGAGTTCGAGGCCCTTCCGTTCAACTCAGGCTACTTCATGTGCGTC
>DAOVIL010000104.1 GCA_030673725.1 Candidatus Aenigmatarchaeota archaeon
AAACCGTTAAAGGCAAAGCGCTTTTCACCACGGCTCTTTCTTCACACCAATCAGGTACCCTATGATGTTGGATATTACGTGAAGCACTGGCGTCAGCACAAGCAGCATCAGCCACCAGTTCAGCTGTACGGACACGAGAAGGGAAGCGAAAAGGAGCGAGCCGACTATGAAGTCCTCCTGGTCAAGGAGCGGCGCTGGCCCGCCTCTGTTTATCCTCGCCCTGCGTTTGATGAAGGAGCCTGCCAAATCGCCTATCCCTGCCCCAAGCCCAAGGAGCAATCCCAGGACAGGACCCATGGAAACTATGGTCAGTGCGACAGGAGACATGTCCCACGGGAGATAAGGGAATGCGAACATCTCAACTGTGCCTATAATCATCCCGACAACAGCCCCTAATATCAGGCCTTCCCATGTCTTACCCTTTCCCAGAAGGGGTTTCCCTCTCCATGTCCTGCCACCGTCGATGGGCCTCTTACCCCTTGCCAGAGGCATGAGCCCGTTGGCGGCGTATGCCGGGAGGATGAGGTATATAGCCTCAACCAGGACGAATATGCTGAATACGCTATAAATATCGAATACCATATCCAATTTATTATAAAACATCAACAGTTAATAAGTCGGGCCGGTAGATCAGTTGGTAGATCGCGACCTTCGCAAGGTCGAGGCCGTGGGTTCAAATCCCACCCGGTCCATATGGAGAAGTTCACCCGTTCAATGGCTGACATCATAATAGAGAAAGGCGACAGCATAGTCATGATAAAGAGGCTGGCTGAACCCTTCAAGGGGATGCTGGGAATACCCGGGGGCAAGGTGGATTATAACGAGACAGTGGAAGAAGCTGCAGTCCGGGAAGCGTTCGAGGAGACGTCAGTGAAGGTCAGGATAAAAGGCATATTGGGCGTCTATTCTGCCCCGGGGAGGGACCCCAGATTCCATTCCATCTCTACGGTCTTCATAGCAGAGCCAATAGAAGGCGAGCCAAAAGGAGGGGACGATGCAGAAAAGGCCTTCTGGCAGAAAGTGGATGAGATAGACACAGGCAACCTGATGTTCGACCACGGAAAGCTGATAGAGGACTACAAGAAGTGGAAGAAGGGAGGGGGGACCTTCTGGTCAGGAAAATGAAAGACACGCTCAAGAAGGTAGCTGAAGAAGTGGGGGCCTGCAGGAGATGCGGCCTCAGCAAGACCAGGACAAAAGCAGTGCCAGGAGAGGGACCTGCCCATGCCAGGATAATGCTGATAGGCCAGGCACCTGGAAAAGAGGAAGACACCGCAGGCAGGCCCTTTGTGGGAAAGGCTGGCAGGTTCCTGGACCAGCTCCTTAGGAAGAGCGGCCTGGACAGGGAGAGGCTCTTCATCACATCATCCGTCAAGTGCTACCCTCCCAGGAACAGGAAGCCCCATGCAAAGGAACTCAAGAGGTGCAGGCCCTTTCTGGACAGGCAGCTGGACATAATCAAACCCAGGATAATCGTATTGATGGGAGACACAGCTTTCCACTCCTTCTTCCCGAAGGAGAACCTGAAGAAATACAGGGGCAAGTGGATGGTTAAGGACCAGAGGCTCTTCCTCCCCACATACCACCCTGCAGCAGGCATGCGCTTCCCTAACCTGAAAAAAGAGATGCAGCAGGACTTCAGGAAGCTGGCAATTTACGCAAAGAAAAAATAAAGTGGACCCGCAGGGATTTGAACCCAGGACCTCACGATTTCCGCCCAAAAATGGTTATCAGTTTCGCATGAATTTCTTCATCGTGCGCTCTAACCAAGCTGAGCTACGGGTCCACAATAAGATAATTTTGACCTAGAACTTATAAAACCCTAGATTCCATCGTAGAGCCTGTCAGCCAGCTGTCCTGGCAGTGTAGTTTCCTTTATCTTCTCAGCGACAGCGTCTGTGTTGTAGGGAACCCTCACTATCTTGGCGGTGAATGCCTTCAGGTCCAGCAGAGCGTAGGACGCACTTGGGTCGCCGTCCCTTGGCTGTCCCACAGAGCCGGCGTTTATGATGAGCCTGTTGCCTATCTTCTTGACAAACGGCTGGTGGGTATGCCCGACGATTATCACATCAGACTTGGTGTCGTCCAGCCAGTGCTTCATGACATACTTGGGAGTGTGCTCTGTAGTGTACTCATAGTGCGGATCCTCGGGTGACCCGTGCACCATGTAGATGGCCATTCCTTGGAGCCTCTCTTTGTGCACCATGGGAAGGTTAAGGAGCCAGCTCCTGTTCTTCTGGGTTATCTTCCCTTCTGTCCATGCCAGGGCAATCTGGGCATTCCTGTTGAACCTGCTCATGTCCTTCAGGTCTATGTTCAGGTCATGGTTCCCCTGCACGACAGCTATCCCGAGCTTCTGGACAGTCCAGCAGCACTCGTTAGGGTTCGGGCCGTACCCAATTATGTCGCCTGCGCACAGTATCTTGAGTATGCCCCCCTGGGACTCTATGTGCTTGAGCACAGCCTCAAGCGCCTCCAGGTTGGAATGTATGTCAGCTATCACCGCTATCTTGGTGGGAGCCGGCTTTCCGGTGGACTTGGTCTTCCTGGAAATCTTCCTCTTCGTCTTTGCCACTTTCGGCCTCGGCTTCTTCTTTGGCTTTGCAGCAGCCTTGGCCCTCTTCTTTCTGGTAGCCTTGGAATAGACCATGTTTAATCTTTGGACTGGGGGATAAAAAAGAGTGCCCCCGGCGGGATTTGAACCCACGTCCAGAGGTCGAGAACCTCTAATGCTTGACCGGACTACACCACAGGGGCCTGATATGCGTTATTTGTATCAGCTATTTAAATAATCCAGAGAACTATTAAAATTATGACCAAGATTAACGTCTTCAAGAAGCCGAAGCTCAATAACCCCATTCTGGTCGAGGGCCTCCTTTACTATTGCACGCCATTCAATCGGGTGGTTGCCCTTGATCCGGCAACAGGGGCCGAAATCTGGTCTTACAATCCTGAAATTGACCTCAT
>DAOVIL010000073.1 GCA_030673725.1 Candidatus Aenigmatarchaeota archaeon
CTGCATAAGCATTCTTAACGGTGGGTCGCCCCTCACCATTCATAACTATTGCAAGGTCTTCAAGGTTATCACACGTCTGAATGTACGCGATTAGGTCGCCTGCTGTAATTTTGTCTTTTACTAGCAATGTGCCTAGTAGCGATTCCCTTGTTTTCCCTTTTGGTACTACCGCTTTCGGGGTTGGTGTTGCAACCGCCCCTGCTGGCTTCCAATGTTCTATTCTTGCGACCGAATCTCCCAAAGAGTTTATTATTTCGCTTTTATTTCCTTCAGGACAGAGTCCATGTCATCCGCATCTATCCAGTTCCTGACAAGGCCGACCGTCTCCAGCATGTGTGAGTCAGAGCCACCGACCTTTGCGGCGGTGATGCCCTTTGCCTTCCACTTGCAGAACCTGTTGGGCAGCCTGTCTATGCTCAATCCATTGAACACCTCTATCGCGTCGCACTTGCCCATCTCATACCTTATCCCGTCTCCCCTCACATCGAACGGGTGGACAGCGACAGAGATTCCCCCCTGCTCCCTTATCCTCTCAACAGTATCCTCCACTGACATCCCGGGGCGCACCCTCTCGTTCAGCCCCAGCCCCACGACATGCCCGCTCTTTGTTGATATCTCCAGCCCCGGAATGAACACCAAACCGCGCTTCCTGGCCTCTGCTCTTGCCTGCCTCCAGCCCCTTATAGTGTCATGGTCTGTCAGCGCTATGCCTGCCAATCCAGCCTTGTCGGCCTGCCTGACAATATCTGCAGGGCTTCCCTCTGACTCGAATGGGAGCTTCTTCCCTTTGGAGCAGTTCGAGTGGCAATGAATTTCGTAAAACATGGCACCACGATAAAGAAATTGGGTAAAACTTTATATAGCATGCTACTACCTTTAACTAATTAATAGGTAGTGATTTTGAGGTATTATGGAAGGAATACCGACCCACATCGGCATCATCCCTGACGGCAACAGGAGGTTCGCCAAGAAGCTCCTGCAGCAGCCCTGGAAGGGCCATGAATGGGGCACTGACAAGATAAAGAGGGTCTTCGAATGGTGCAAGGAAAGCGGAATAAAGATAATGACAATCTATGCGCTTTCCCTTGAGAACCTCACCAGCAGGCCGCAGGACGAGCTTGGTTTCCTCTTCGCGCTTGCCAAGAGGGAGCTGAGGGAGATGATCACGGACAAGAAATGCTTCGTCCACAGGAACAAGGTCAGGATGAATTTCTTCGGAAGGCTGGACCTTCTGCCCAAGGATGTGCAGAACCTGATAACAAAGGTCCACAAGGTAACCAAGAAATACAAGGACTACTACATGAATGTCGCCATGGCATACGGCGGCAGGCAGGAGATAGTGGAAGCCTGCAGGAAGATAGGCGCCAAGATAGCAAACGGCAAGATGAAGCCGTGTGACATAGACGAGGCTTCCATGAGGCAGCACTTCTGGACAAACGGTTACCAGGACCCTGACCTGATACTCAGAACAGGGAACGAGAAGAGGATATCGAACTTCCTCATCTTCCAGTCAGCCTATTCAGAGCTCATGTTCGTCAACAAGTTCTGGCCTGACTTCAAGGAAGACGACTTCAAGAAGGCCATAAAGGAATACGCCAGAAGGGAAAGGCGCTTCGGTAAGTGAGCTTTACAGTGTCTCGGTTTCTGCAAAATAGCATTAAGGGAAGCCCATTTTGGCCCAAAAGAAAGTATTTAAATAACGATTTGTAATGATTATCATACTCAACGATAGGAGGGTAAACAATATGGCAGATAAACCCCATTTGAACATAATAACAGCAGGTCACGTAGACCACGGGAAGTCAACGCTAATCGGAAGGCTATTCTACGACTCCGGCGCCCTCAGCGACCAGGAAATGAGGAAGCTGAAGGAAAAGGCAAAGGAGCTGAAGAAGGAGACTTTCGAGTTCGCTTTCGTGATGGATGCTCTGAAAGAAGAGCGGGAGCGAGGCCTGACAATTGACCTGATGTACAAGGGATTCAACACAGACAAATACTACTTCACGGTCATCGACTGCCCGGGACACAGGGATTTCATCAAGAACATGATTACCGGCGCAAGTCAGGCAGACGCAGCTATTCTTGTGGTTTCTGCAAAGGACAGCATACAGGAGCAGACAAAAGAGCACCTTTACCTTGCCAAGGTCCTCGGGATCAACCAGATGGTGGTGGCCATCAACAAGATGGACGCCGTCGAATACAAGGAGGAAACCTTCAACAAGGTGAAGGACGACGTGAGCAAGCTGCTTACAACCCTGGGCTACAAGCTGGACAAGATACCTTTCGTGGCCTTGTCAGCTTTCGTTGGCGACAACGTAGTCAAGAAGTCAGACAAGATGCCCTGGTACAAGGGCAGCACGCTGATAAAGACCCTTGACGAGGCAATCACGCCCCCGGAGAAGCAGGTTGACAAGCCCCTTAGGATGCCTGTCCAGGATGTGTACACCATAACAGGTGTGGGAACAGTACCTGTCGGAAGGATCGAGTCAGGTGTCATGAAGCCTGGAGACAAGATTGTCTTCATGCCTTCTGGCGCACAGGGCGAGGTGAAGTCAATCGAGATGCACCACAAGCAGCTCGAGAAGGCAGAGCCTGGCGACAATGTCGGTCTGAACGTCAGGGGGATTAGCAAGACTGATGTCAAGAAGGGTGATGTTATCGGCCTCACGAGCGACCCGCCCACTGTGGCGAAGGAGTTCACCGGCCAGATAATCGTTTTGCAGCACCCGACTGTCATCACGAAGGGCTACACCCCAGTGTTCCACATAAACACGTCCCACGTGGCTGGAAAGATAACCGAGCTGGTCAAGAAGATAGACCCGAAGACCGGCGCAGTCGTCCAGGAGAACCCGGACATGCTGAAGGCTGGCGACGCAGCAATCATAAAGGTCCAGCCAATGACGCCTGTTGCTATAGAGAAGCAGTCAGACTTCCCCAAGCTGGCAAAGTTCGCAATCAGGGACATGGGCAAGACTGTGGCTGCAGGGATATGCACTGAACTGGTAAAGCCGTAAGCCGACTTTACCAGTCTCTTTTTATTTTATTTTGATCAAAGCTACCGTGAGGTCTATCGGTTTTGCCTCACGGTTAATTGTGTAATGCAACGCAAAAAAGAGGATATCCGGAAATTCCCTTGTATAGCTATATAAACTTAATTATTGGTTAACTATATAACAGTTACCTTACAATAATTATAATATGACATGCCCTAGTTCCATCTTTGAGACTGCCAGTATAGGGTATAGTACATCGCACTTTTTCTCTCGGAGGGGTATAGTTGGTCTACGCGAAGTACATAAAGAGGAAGGGAAAGAAGTTTGGTCCTTACTACTACACTAGCATAAGAGACGAGAACGGCAGGGTAAGGAATATTTACGTAGGCCGAACTCTAGAGGAGGCCGAAGCACTTTCTAAGAAGCTCCTTGCCCAGCACGGCCAGAAAGACCCTGTCGAGATAGGACCAAGGGCAAAGCCAGTCTCCCAGAAAGAGATACACAAAGTCGCGAAGCCGCACATGCCCCCCAAGCCAGCCGAACCTGCTGCATTGCCAGAAGAGAAGAAAGAAGAAAGAATCCCCCTTGCTCCTTCCGTACCCGAGCCAATGCCGCTGAAGACCATACCTCCCGTCCCTGTTGTGACCGACAGCACCCCCAAACCTGCTGCACCCAAGCCATACCCCTCCGCCCCTGCAGCAAAGGAGCCAGCACCGGTTCCAAGGACCAAGGAACCCAAGCCAGTTCTGAAGCCAATAACCCCTGTAAAGAGACCACAGCCAATTGCAAAACCCCTCCCAGCATCCCCCAGACCCAGGTACCACAGGAGATTCACGCCGCCAAGAAGCATAGGAACCAGGCATGTGATAGGAGTCTCGCTTGTTCTGGTGGCAGTTCTTGCCATATCCCTGTTCCCCATGTTCACTGGAATGGTGCTTGTGGAGAATGAATACAGGGATGCCATCGGCATAAACATAACCGGCAGCCAAACATACGACTGGCAGCCCCAGAACCTCGGTGCCCTGAAGTCGCTCTCCCTGAGCGGAAGGGTGATAGGCAATGGCA
>DAOVIL010000027.1 GCA_030673725.1 Candidatus Aenigmatarchaeota archaeon
ATAATTCTTGGCCAGTACTTCATCGCTCATGCCTTCAGGAATCTCAAAGATAGGTGCGGGTGCCTCGGGTTCAGGCTCTGCTGGAGGCTGGGGTTCGGGTTCAGCCGCTTTAGGCGGCGTTCCGCCAATAATTGTAACAGGCTTCCTTCTTCTGATTGTAGCCTTTCCTTTCGTGAATTTGGACCTTGCCGGAAGCTCTCCGTCTCTAGCACTAGCCAATTCAGCCATTATATGTTCCATAAAGTCGCCGATAGCTTCTATTGCATGGCCTGTCTCAAACTCTGCTTCGCTTCCATCAGAACCCTTGGCATGTCCTTTGCCATCTATGATATCATATTCCACGATCAAATCCTGGTATTTCCTCATTTCCTCATTGTAAGCATCTTCATCGAAATCTTCACTTCCTTTGACGTATTTTGTGCCCAACTTACTCACAACATAATCGCAATGCTTAGTGCCCTCGCCCTTTATGCGACGTATCTGGAGCTTTCTGTGCTCTTCACCAGCCTCTTTTGCATCTTCTATTTTTTTCATTATCCTTTCCTCTTCTTCTGGGTCGTAATTTGCCAATCTGAGCTCGTTAGCCTTGCTAATTATTTTGTTATCGTCATCGAAGCTGCATCCTGCTGCACGGAGTGTCAATTTTGTGTCAGTCTCATCTGAGATTTTTTCAGTCAGTTCTTCTCTGGTGACGTATTTTGTTCCGTCATCTGCTTCCTGTATAGTAATGAGTGAGATCCCAAGCCTTCCTATAACCGCATTCTCGTCCTCGCCCCACCTTGAAGCCAGGTCGCTTATAGAGACCCTTCCGCCTTCCAGCGGCTCCGTCTCAGCGTCAATCTTGTACAGATTCTTGAGGTGTCTCCAGAGGTACATTGCCTGAGTATCGCCCTTTTCATGTTTGGCTATGAACTTCTGGATGTACTTAAGCAGTGCTGGGTTGCTCATTTTTCTTTCGGCAACCTGAGCTCTCACGAACTCTTCTGATTCTATGCCGGTCTCACCCATCTTGAATGTGACTGTTTCAGTATCCTTTTCATCTTCTGCTTTGTTAATTGTGAAAGCCTTGTAGTCGATAAGCCCGTCGCCTGTTTCAGAATCATTCACAGAACCCGGCTCATAGGCGTATCCATCATCATCCATTTTGGGCTGAGCAGCATCCGGCTTTTCTCCGTCAGCATCTGCAGGTGCATGTTCTTCGACAGACAATCCAGAAAGGTCTATGCTCTTTGTTTTGAGCAGGTCAAAGGCTGTTTTGTCTTCTGTATCCACGCTGTCCAGAAGGTTCTCTTCTGTTTTGCCGTATATGCTGAAGTCATGATCATCTCCGAAAACTTCCCGTGCCTTCTCAATCATGTAGAAGTAATTCCCGAACTTATCTCCAGATCCCCTGGATATACCATCCATCGCCCTCTGGATTGCCAGAAGCTCTTCAGTCCTGTCATCTGCGGACTTCAATCTTTCCAGAAGCGGCTGCAGCCCAAAATGTTCCACCATTGCCATGGCAATCTGGTAGTTCTTTGTTATTGATTTCTTTGTGCTTTCTATGTATTTTTCAACTGCTGACAGTTTGACCTTTCCGTCTGTAATCCTGACTATGGCTCCAGAGCTCAGTTCAGCCCTCACATCCTTCTTGTTCAGGCCTTCTGATTCGCACATCCTGTAAGCGTCCTTGATTGACATACGGTCAGCGGCAATATCACTCTCTATCTCATCTGTAGCCAGGCTGTCGTATGATCTCTTGAGAATGATTGTAATCTCCTTACCGTCTGCAGGTGTTTTAGCAACCACAGGGGGCTGCGGCTTTTCAGCCACCGGGGGCTGCACTTCAATAACTTCACTGCCTTCCCCGAACTCCCTGAGATTGCCGTTGGCCAGCTTCTCGTATTCCACATAATTCGTTGGCTCGTCCCTTCCTGAAAGCACGTCAAATATTATCCGTTTGACCTCGTCTTCGGAAAGGCCTTTCGGCACTGATATGTTTCCGTTCTCACCCATAATAAGCCTGGTGTTTACCTGCACATTGTGCATAACTTCTCCCCTTGTCCTGCCTATCTTGTTTGCAATTCTTCCCAGGTCAATATGACCACTTGCATCAAGGTAATCGTTAATATCTATGTCGCCTGCAGTGTCTGAAAGAGCGTTGGCTGACTCGAGTATACCCATGCCCATATCTGGGACAGAAGTATCTCCTGTTCTGTCAGGCACAGGTTTTCTGCCAAGTTCTGTCAGGTATCCGGGCCTTTTTGGAACTTTATCAGGGTCAATTTTAACAGCATTTGCCGGCTTCGGGTGGTCTTCCGCTGCTTCAGCTGCCGCTTCAGCCAGGCGCTTCATGGTTTTATCTGTATATGGGGGGTCTTCAACCACAGTGCCTTCGGAAGGGTCTTCGCCTTTGGGCGCTGTCTCGACAGGCTCATGCGCAGGTGTGTCCGGTTTTTCTTTCCTTCCTGTCGTTGGTGAGAGTCCCCTCTGCTTGACTGTCTTTCCTGCTGATGTGCTGCTGTTTAGAGGGTCAGCATCGAAACCCTCACTGTACGTTTTGAACTGTGCACGGATGCGGTCAAGCACGCTCTGGTTTATCACACCTTCCTCTCCGTCAGCGTCCGGAAAATTATCATATATGACCAGCCACTTTTTCCTTCTCTCCTGGTGGTATCCGCCTTGGAAGTCGCCGTTCTTTATCCCTCTCGCCATGAAGCCCTTCACGACATCCGGGGTTTTCCTGTATTCTTCCTCAGTTATGCCCAGAACCTCCGTGGCAAAGCCCAGAGTGCCGAATAAGGAATCATAGGAATCTCTGATCTTTTCAGTGTTGTATCTTACGCCTTTTGCCACGCAGGTCAGATCCTCTATTTTATCCAGATCGTCAAACATATCATTCATCAGTATCACCCAGAATCCTGTCCACTATCTCCCTTATCTCGCCTTCTGAACCCAGTTCATAATGGAATATGGAGTCAGTTGCGTCGGCAATATTAGTATATAGCTTAAGCCCGGACCCTCCGAGAAGCTCGTCAAACCTGTCCCTTGGCATGAATGCCACGCTTGCAGCAGCACCCTCGCCGAAAGCTTCATCAAACTTATCCGGCGTCATGTAGACACAGTCCCTTGCAGGCTCCTTCATGCCAAGCTTCTTCATGACGTATGCCCTTACCATTTCGATATCAGAAGCCAGGAAATCTGACCTTACCATGGGCTTTCCACCCTTAGTAGACGTTTTTATGTAAAGATCCGGAAGCAGCCCGCTTCTCTTTGCTTCAATAAGCTGCTCTTCTGTAAGAGGAAGGCCCAGAACCTTGCTGAACCCGTCTACTGATAAGTACTCACCAGTATCCCTTTTGCTCCTGAACACGTACTTAATGCCAGTTTCCCTGAATTCTATCGGGTCACTGTCTTTGTCTGTATTGCCTGACATGGTCTCACCAATGCTACTTTATTATCTGAAAGCTTTATAAAGCTTTGGATTAATGTTCTTAAGTAGTAGTGAAAACTAGTGAAAGAGTGATCGTATGGTGGAAAAGCATTTTCCGGAGAGCTACAAAGGAGAAGACAGGGCAATATATATCATTAGCCATGCCACTGAAAAGAGGGGCGGAAGGCTCTTCCTGAAGGAGAGGTGGATGGATGACTTCTACCTGGAAGTGCTGGACAAGGACGGATTCAAGAGCGGCGGCCAGAGGATAATCATTCAGGGCGCAATAGACAAGAACAAGCCTGAGCTGGCAGAGGAAGCCGACAGGAGAGTGCTTCATTATCACGAGACCCAGAGAATCATAAGAAGCAGGGAGGGCTGGGATTCGGCAAATTTCAGGGAAGCGGAGAAAGAGGCCAGGATATTGTCCAGGAAGCTCCCATACAGGGGCAGCGAGGGCGTCAAGAAGAGGGTCGAGAGGCTCGGCATATTCGGCGGCGGCAGGTTCCCTGAGATTGAGAAGAACAAGTATCTTTGCGCCATAGGTCTTAACTGGAACCCTCCTGCACCAAAAACAAGGGGCAAGACAGAAAGCATGCCGGCCAAGCAAAGGAAAGGCGGCGGAAGGACATCCTCGAGCTCCTCGACCAAGAGCATAGTCAGGGAAGACAGGGACGAGAAGTCCCTTGGGATAGACTTCAGGTACAGGGGCAAGAAGCTTTCCGGCAACAGGGAAGCAGACGCCATACTGGGAGAGATAGTGCACCAGCTTTTCGAGGGCAGGAGCACTTACCAGAACAGAAGGTTTACTGTGAACCAGTGGGTTCCGAACATCATAGACCCTGATGACGTGGGCGATACCATGGATTTCAATGACATACTCTACAGCATGATAGGCATGGCAGGATGCCTGGAGCACCTCTGGGAAGTGGGATTCATACACAGGGACATAAAGGGCGACAACATAATGATGAGCGAGAGGGACGGTGTGATAATCCCCGTAATGGGCGACCTTGGGATGATAAAGGGGGAGACACACAAGGATTCTGTCTCGCTGACCGGCGAAGGGACAATACTCGGAACCCTCAACTACATGTCTCCTGAGCAGATGGACTTCTACAGGAAAGAGAGCTTCGCGACAGACCTCTGGTCGCTGGGGATAACATACTACAGGATGCTGTCAAGGGGCGTGCTCAACAGCTACATAGAAGGCGGGCCGAAAGAGCCGAATCCGAAGATGGAAAGGATGAAGGAGATACAGAGTACAAACGGGCCCGGGCTGATGCTCAAGTCCCTGAGGAAACTGAAGAACGTTTCAGGCACAGAAAGGCAGAGGGTATACATGGACGAGGTCCTGTCAGGCCTTCTGCAGAACCTGGAGATGCACAGATATCCGATATTCAATGACGAAGGAAAGGCAGACCTCAACATGCTCAAGAATGACGTGATGTCAGTCATAAAGGGAGAGAAGCCCATCGGCATTAGGAAGCACTCAAGGGGCATGGGCAAGAACATCAACCGTTACCTGGATTATTCATTCGACCTGGACATGCCAAGCGGATGCATGATGGGAAAGGCGCTCGCATACACTGCCGCAGGGCTTGTGGCTGCAGGCGCACTGGGAACCGGGGCATATATGGCCATCCCTGAGGTGAAGGGGTTCATTGACGGCATCATAGGCAGCATACAGGGCCTTTTCTCGACCACCACCATAAGCCTTAGCAGGTCCCTCAGGCCTGGGGCCAGTCCCAGGATGAGTATGACTATCTTGAGGAAGTTGATGAAGTTCTTGTCAGTGTCCTTGGTATAGCGGTCTATCAGGATGAGGACAGGTACCACCACGGCTATCTTCAGGACGAACATGGATATGGGGCCGAAGTCGAATATGAGCATCCTGGGCACGACATGCTGCTCCAGGTACCCGAACATGGAGAGGGCGATGAAGGTGGCGCTGGCGTCCAGGAAGTGGGCTGACAGTATCCCTAAGTTGGGGAGACTGAAGTGCTGCGGATAGAGCCTGGTGGGCGGGTAGAACAGGGCTGTCCAGAGCAAGGTTATGCCCACTATCAGGGCGAGCGGAAGGAATGTGACGAAGGGGGTGAGGATGATGTTTATTATGCATAATACAGCGCCTATGGAGAACATGGCCTTCCAGTAGGGGAACCAGACGAACTTCTGCACCAGAAGGGAGATTAGGAGGACTCCAAGGGCCAGGCCGAAGGTTATGAAATAGGAGCCTGGTGTGGGGAAGAAAGGCGCTGCGTAGAAGGCGTTAAGGGCCGGCGGCAGGGCGTCAGCCACAGCAGCGTCATGGAGGACCCTGGTGCTGGAGCCCCAGAATATGAAGGGCAGGAGCGCCAGAGCGAACTTCATGTCTATGCTTATCTTCATCTTCATGAGCAGCCTGTACACCAGCCAGACTCCTATAATCAATAGTACAGAATATACTGCTGTGTTGACAGGGTTGAACCAGCCGTTGCTGAGTATGGGACCTATGAAATACTGCTGTATGGGATCCATAAGTAGAATAACAAGAACAAGAATAAAAAAGAAAACAGGGGGGCCGAAGCCCCTTTTTACCAGGTTATGTCGCTGAGGTCGGATTCAAGGTTGTCCATGTCAGAGATGTCCAGGTCAGTGCTTATGTCGTCCACTCCTGATATGCCTTGGTCTATACCCTGCACTGTCGTCGGCTCTCCTGTCGGTGCAGCCCCGCCGTCAGACGGTGCTGAGGGTGCCGATGGCGCGGTGCAGCCCGATATCACCAGGACTGAGATTATAAGCAGGACTGGGATTAAGCCTTTCATACCCTTATTTGGTTTTCCGGGTTAAAAGGCTTAAGCCTCTTCCTGGACTTCAGTCTCTGCTAGCTCGGTTTCCACGGTCACAGTCTCTGCTGGCTCGACAACCTCTATCTCAGTCAGCTCTTCGACCGTTTCCTCGTCCAGGCCTGTCTGCTCGACAATCTCGTCCTCTATCTCTTCGACGTCAGTGCTCTCCACAGTGAAGGTCTCCTCCACATCGTCTATCTCAACCGTTACGGGTGCGGTATCGTCCTCTATCACGACCTCTACTGTGTCGCCGTCTTCGAGCTCTGCTTCCTCTTCATCAAGGATCTCTTCTGCCTCATCCTCTTCAAGCTCTGCAACAGCGTTCTTGTTCCTGAGCTCCTTCACGATGTCTCCGAGGGCCTTCCTGGCCTCGCTTAAGGCTGTGTGCGCTTCCTTCATCTTGGCCTGAGCCTCTGTCAGCGCTGCCTTCCTGGCCTCTGGATCCTGGGCTGTGGAAGCTTCCTTGAACTTGGCCACTGCCTCCAGGTAGATCGCCTCGACAGACTCCAGCTTGGAGTTGAAGTCGTCGACAAGGGACTCTGCCGCTGCAGTGTCCTTTCCGCGCTCCACCATCTTTG
>DAOVIL010000072.1 GCA_030673725.1 Candidatus Aenigmatarchaeota archaeon
CTCAAGGAGAAGCTGGAGAGCATAGGCGTGAACGTGAAGGCGATACCGCGGGAGATAAAAGAGGAAATCAAGAAATCAAGCGCAAAAGCGGGATAATTGATTCAGGAGGGTTTTTCTTTTTTTGGCTGCTTAGCGCGGGCTATATTAAACACGGCTCCAATGATATGTTATGCTGGAGTTCCTTTCGCCTTACCTGGGGTTTCTGGGCCCTTATGCTGAGCTTGTGCAGGCTTTCCTGGTGTTCGTCCTCTTCCTGATACTGGGGAAGATAATCAACATAGTCATCAAGAAGTATGTCACCAGGCTGGTGTCGAAGACAGAGACAGACCTGGATGACCTGATAATAAAGGCTGTAACCAAGCCAATCCTGCTCCTTCTGGCCCTTATGGGCCTGTACTTCGCAGCAAAGGAGGCGCCTTCCTTCATCCCTTTCCAGGGCATGATTGACCCTGCGTTCAGCGTATTGTCCATACTGGTGGTGGCACTGGCAGTGGCCAGGGTCCTGAACGTGGTGATAGGATGGTATGCGATGCACAGGGCGAAAAGGAAGGACAAGGAGGTCAGCAGGCAGTTCCTGTCAGTCACGCAGAAGATAATATACATAGCTGTATTGGCCATAGCCATGGTCTGGATGCTGGGGCAGCTGGGCATACAGATAACAGCCCTGGTGGCCACTTTAGGCATAGGCGGGATTGCCATAGCACTGGCGCTCCAGCCGACGCTCGCCAACTTCTTCGCAGGAGCCTACATGATAATGGACAAGCCCATCAGGATAGGCGATTACGTGGAGCTGGATTCAGGGGAAAGGGGCTATGTGGAGGACATAAGCTGGAGGTCGACCCGCCTGAGGATACTGGGGAACAACATGATAATCATCCCCAACTCCAAGCTGGCTGAGTCCAAGATAACCAATTACTACTATCCTTCCAAGGAGATGTCACTGGTGGTCTCCTGCGGGGTGTCATACGAATCAGACCTGGAGAAGGTGGAGAAGGTGACTGTCCAGGTGGCGAAGGAGGTCATAAGGAAGAACAAGGGCGCTGTCAAGGGTTTCGAGCCCTTCGTGAGATACAAGGAGTTCGGTGACAGCAACATCAATTTCTCTGTGATAATGAAGGTGAACCAGTACGTGGACAAGTACCTGCTCACGCACGAGTTCATAAAGGCCCTCAAGAAGCGCTATGACAAGGAGAGGATAGAGATAAGCTGGCCTGTCAGGAAAGTGTATATGGCAAAATAAGACGGTCTGGGAAATCAGGCCTCTCCGGAAACAGCAGCGTATTCAGGCTCTTTCATCTGAAGCTGTGCAAGGACATCCTGGATCGGTCCTGTGGTCACATCCACTACAGGAACCACTGGCACAGGCTCAGCCGCAACAGGTTCGCCCTCAATCCTCTTTCTCATCCTGTCCATTTCCTCATGGTACTCATCCCTGAGCCTTGTGCATTCAGCACATGGCTGCGGGAAACTAATGCCTAGGTAGGGCCTGCTGTCATCACCATTCGTGGTGTAGTGGTGGGCTTCCCTGCCCTTAAAGTCCAGGGATATGGGCTGGAACCCGCTGCACCATCTCGCCACTTCTCCGTTATCGCTCATAATAACCGCTCTCAATCTAACAACTAAGGTTGATTAGCTTTAAATAGCTTCAGAAACCGCAGCTTCAGTCACTTCTCCCGGGTGCAGACGCACTTGAACTGCTGGGGGTCCCACATGCAGCCCTCGCCAATGTCCCTGCACGCCTCGCTGTTGGTAACCATGTTGTTGGGCCCGCTCCAGTCAGGCTGGAGCTCGTACTGGCCTGTCAGGAAGCCTGTCATCCCTGGGTTATGTGACATCACCACGCCTGCCACCAGAATGACAGCAACTACAAGCATTGCAACTCTTATCATCCCTATATCCATAGACATCTCCATTATCTATTGGCAGAATAAGCTTAAATCCCTGAGCTCAGGTCTGTTCCGGCCGAAGGTTCGTCTGTCTGGTTTCTGGCAGGCTCTATCATCGAGCCTATGTCCTCAGTAAGGCCCATGATGGCCAGGTCTGTCTCATTGATAGTAACGTCAGGCTCTGGCCCAGGCACCTTCACATCCAATATTCCTGGCTGCGGGACTGGCTTGATAACGTCTGTCAGCAGCCTGGGCTCCTCAGTCATTATCCCTGTATCAGGCTCACTGTAGGATTTCCCTTCCTCTGTCCCCAGCACCCCCGTGGGTGCAGCCATCTCCTCCTTAGTGAGTATCCTTTCTGTCACAATGGTCTCCCTCACCTGCTTCAGGGGGATGGGAACAGGCTCTGCTATCGCCTGGGGCCTTATCTCCAGCCTCTTCCTGACCAGTTCCTCCATCATGTCCCTCATCTGGACAGGCATGTCGCCATCCTCCACGAAGTCCGTGACCCTCTTCCTCAGCTGCTCGTCAGTGAGGTCGAACCTCTCCTTTATTATGGGCGCATAGGGCCTCAGCTTCTCCACCACCTTCAGCCTGACCTGCTCCATGAACTCATCATCCTTTTCCAGCTGCCTGGCGATGAACTCGTCCACCTCAGCCTCTGCCGGCATCGGCATCTCGCCCATCATGCCCGGCTCGAAGCTGAGCGCCTTCCCTGCTGTCATGACCTTTGACTGGAGCACCACTTTCCTGCCTTCATGCACCTCGTATGTGGATGTCTCCATCTCGCCTTCCACCAGTATTATGTCAGTCATGCCGTCCTCCACTTCCACAGAGAAGGCTGTCCCCCTGACAGAGACCACTGTGGTGGGGGTCTCCATCTCATACGAGCTTATCCCGCTCAATCTGAGTATCTTGTTCCAGGTCCTTCCTGATTCCTGCCTCATGTAGATGTATGTGTTGTCAGGGTCAGCGCTCAGTGCCTGTATCGCTATCTCTGTGTCCGGCGCCAGCCTCATGACAGTGGATTCGAAGAATATTATCTTGGCTTCTGAGTCCTCCAGGGTCCTTACAGAATCGCCCTGCATGAGCTCCATCCCGCTTGTAGAGGGCTGCCAGGCTCCCCCCGGGTGCATGACCTCTGCCTGGCCTGAGTCTATGATGAGCTGGGCCACCATGGAAGGCGGGTTGGAGAGGTACATGTAGCTTATTACTATCACAGCAAGCACAATCAGCACTGCAAGCACTGGAATCTTCTTGCGCATATAACTAATTATATTGGGGTGCTTTTTAACCTTTAACACTGCGGATTCACAGGAAAACAGCAGCAGCGAAGAGGGCAAGTATCACGATGAGTATGAACGTGCCTCCGCTAGCCTTGGTAGGAGTGACCTTCTTAGCCATGTTTATTATTGGTAAAGGTTCCCATAAATGCTTGCTCAGGGAGGGCATATCTTATGGCTATTCAGTATTTTCATGGCATCCTTGGGGTCCCCTTCCAGCATGGCCAGGAAAGCTTTCCTCCTGGGCTTCCTGGGAAGGCTTCCCCCATGCTCCAGGAGCTTCAGGATCCTGTTCATGTACTCCCTTGGCAGGTCTGCCTCATTGGCCTTCTGGATCCAGGCAGCGAAATCATATATGACATTCTTCTCGGTCATGGGGTACATGCTGCTGCCCCCAAGTTCCATCTCTGTTATGGGAATGGATATGTCGAAGCTGTACTTGTTTCCCCTGATTGACTTGAGCTCCTCATCCTTCCTCTCCAGGGCCCTGGCAGCATCTGCCGTGTCTTCCTGGAGTATCCTGTTGGAGTTCTCCAGCTCTGAAAGGCTCCCCCTCAGCCTTTCCAGCTCTCCCTCTGTTGCCCTGAAGGCCGCGGTATTCCTCTCGCCCTTCTCCTGCTGGTCTGCCTTGTAGACCTGGAACTCCTCGAATATCTCCCCCATTTCCCTTCTTGCGCCTTCCAGGGCTGTGGTGAGCACACTGTTCTCGGCTTGCAGCTTGTTGCCCCTCTCATCAAGCCTCAGGAGTATCCTCTCTTCAGTGCCCTCGAGAAGCGAGTCTATGTAGCCCTTTATCTCCTCCCTGGTGACGTGCTTTGACCCTGCCTTTCCGTGCCTCCTGCTCCTGGCCGATGTGGTCATGTCCGTGCCCTCTAAGAAATGGAATGTATAAATGCCAGCAAAACCC
>DAOVIL010000088.1 GCA_030673725.1 Candidatus Aenigmatarchaeota archaeon
ATCTCGCCAGTCACATGGGGTATGAACTGGACATCCCTTCCAAGGTAGCCGCCAGCCCTCTCCTTGTCTGTGATGGTCTTGAACACCTTCCCTGCTGTCAGGTAGTTGTCTTTTGAATGTTTCTGGTTGAGCATCCTTTCATATGTCCCCAGGTCCAGGTCGCATTCTGTCCCGTCGTCCAGGACGAACACTTCCCCGTGCCTGTAGGGGTTGAGTGTACCTGCATCATAATTCAGGTATCCGTCGAATTTGACAGGCTGGACATTAAGGCCGTACAGCATCTTCAGCATGGTGCCCACGCAGGAGCTGAAAGTGCCCTTTCCGACCCCTGATATGACAGAGCCTGTTATAATCATGTACTTGGTCTTGCCCTTCTCATACCCTTCGGGTATCGCTGTATAGAACTCGTGCTCGTCGGTCTTGGCAGAGAGCTTTCCCAGCTGCGCCTCTTTTGTCTCTTCCTTTGCCTTCTCTGGCATAATTATATTGGGACGGGAGAATAAAAAGGTTTCCAGGCCAGATAAAAACAGGTATCAATCATCCTCTTTTATGCCGCTCAGCTTGTGGAATATGTCCTTTCCCTTTTCGCTGTCCACCAGAAAACTGCCTGCAAGGATGTTCCTTCCAATTATGACCGGGAAGGTCATATGGGAGCGGTCCTGTATGTTGACCTCTGTGTCGAACTTCTTGCCCTGTATCTTCACGGCAGCCTTCACCACAGGCCTCCTGATCCTCCCCTTTAGGGAGGCTGCCTTGACAAATGTGGTCCTTATGACAGGCCCCAGGTTGACCTTTGCTGCGAGCTTCACGTCAACAGAGGTGGATCTGGCACCGGTATCGAAGAGCGCGTAAGTCTCCGCAGAACCCTTCCCGCCTATTATCTTTATCTTCTCGACCAGGCCGACAATCCTTTTTACCATATACAATATTAAACTAGCTGTTTAAAAATACTAATGGTATACACCAGCCATCCCCTGATAAAGAAAGGCGTCCTGGAGGAAAGGGAATACCAGAAATCCGTCCTGGAGACCGCCAGGAAGAAGAACACCCTGGTCTGCCTTCCCACAGGCCTGGGAAAGACGCCTGTGGCCATAGCGCTGGCAGCCGAGAGGCTGGAGAAATACCCGAAATCCAGGATACTGGTGCTTGCCCCGACCAGGCCACTTGTGAACCAGCATTTCGAGAGCTTCATGAAGTTCCTCAAGGTAGATGAGGAAAGGATGCAGGTCCTGACAGGAGTCATCCCTCCTGAGAAGAGGAAGATGCTCTACAGGGAGAAGCAGCTCATATTCGCAACGCCGCAAACAGTCCAGTTCGACATAAAGAACAGGCGTGTGTCGCTTAAAGGGTTCAGCCTCCTGGTGCTGGACGAGATACACCATGCGATAGGCGCATATGCCTACCCGCTCGTGAGCAAGGCGTACATGGACCAGGCAGAGCACCCCCTCATACTGGGCCTGACAGCCTCGCCAGGCGGCACAACCCAGAAGATAAGGGAGATATGCGACAACTGCGGGATAGAGGCAGTGGAGGTGAGGGGCGAGAAGGATGATGATGTCTCACCCTATGTACAGGAGAAGACAATGGAATGGGTGGAGGTAGATTTGCCCCCAAGCTTCCTGGAGATAAGGGGCGAACTCATCTCAGTGTATGCCAAGAAGATTGACAGCCTTAAGAGGGTGGGCTTTGTCAGGGGCAGGTATGTCAGCAAGAAGATGCTGCTGGAGCTCCAGGGAAAAATGATAAGATCCATACAACAGGGCAACAAGAAGGCGTTCATGGGCATCAGGCTGGTTGGCCATGCCATAAAGATAGACCATGCGTTAGGCCTGTTGGAGACCCAGGGCATAACCTCGCTCGAGAGCTACTGGAGGAAGCTGAGGGGGGACCCGAAGGCTAAATCCCTGCTGAACGACCCTAAAATGAACAGGGCGATGGAGCTGACGAACAGGCTGTTCAGGCAGGGCAGCACCCACCCAAAGATAAGCAAGCTTTGCTCCCTTGTCAGCAGGTTCCTGGCAGGGAACCCGAGGGGAAAGATAATAATATTCGCTTCTTTCAGGGACACAGTCCGGGATATAGTTATCGCACAGGCTAGGATAGAAGGTGCCCATCCTATCGAATTCATAGGACAGAAGGGGGGCCTGACCCAGAAAGAGCAGATAAAGAGGATAAAGGACTTCAAGGAAGGGAAGCATAACATACTTGTGGGCACATCCATCTCTGAGGAGGGACTGGACATCCCTGCGATGGACCTGGCGATATTCTACGAGCCTGTCCCATCTGAGATAAGGTCCATCCAGAGGAGGGGAAGGGTAGGCAGGCAGATGGCAGGCAAGGTGATTGTCCTGATAGCAAGAAATACCAGGGACGAGGCCTATTTCTGGTCAGCCAGGCAAAAAGAGAAGCAGATGAGAAAGACCCTTTATGGCATGTCAAAGGATGAAAAAGAGGTTCCCATGCAATCGGATTTGGGAAAATTCTAAGATTAATTACTATACTGTAGTAGCGAAACCTTTATAAAGGGGTGATTTATATAATTACTATCGAGTGAATACTCAATCTGGTGATTTAATGGCTGTCAAAGCAGTAAAGAATAAGTGCCCTGAATGCGGTTCCGCTAAGATCCAATACGACCCGATCAGGGGCGAGTCTGTCTGCGGTTCATGCGGTTCTGTCCTGAAAGAGTCAATGATAGACATGACCCAGGAGTGGAGGGCATTCGACGAGGACCAGAGGTCCAGAAGGGTCAGGACAGGCGCTGCCCTGACACCCACAAAGCACGACCACGGCATAACCACAGAGATAGGGAAGGGCCGTGGAGAGCTCTTCAAGGTCGCATCCAAGAAGAGGGCCCAGTACTACAGGCTCACCAAGTGGCACAAGAGGCTTATCAAATCCCGTGACAGGAACATTTCTTTCGCATTTTCTGAGCTCCAGAGGCTCATCTCATTCCTTCACCTCTCCCGCGCAGTGCACGAGAAGGTGGCCAACCTCTACCAGAAGGCAGTCAACAAGGGCCTGGTAAGGGGAAGGTCAACAGAATCCATCATAGCTGCCCTCCTCTACATAACCTGCAGGGAAGAGGGCGCACCCAGGACGCTTGACGAGATATCCAAGGCTTCAGGCATAGACAAGAAGGACATAGGCAAGACATACAGGTACATTGCCAGAAAGCTCGTGATAAGGATACTGCCCGCAAAGGCCCAGGATTACGTGCCCAGGTTCGGCTCTCTCTTGGGGCTTTCCGAGAAGGTCCAGGTCAGAGCGGTTGACGTGCTGGACGACGCAAGCAAGCATGACGTCACTTCAGGAAAGGGCCCGATTGGCGTTGCTGCTGCAGCCCTCTACATAGCGGCTGTG
>DAOVIL010000030.1 GCA_030673725.1 Candidatus Aenigmatarchaeota archaeon
AAGCCGTCTATCTCAGGCGTGGAGACGCCCAGGTCCTTCAGGTCCTTCTGGGTCGGGTTGATTATCTCCTTCATCCTCCCGAAGTCCTTCAGCTTCAGGACGTCCAGCAGGAGGTTCGTCAGCTTTCCCAGGTCATTAATCCTCTGCTCCCTGTATCTGGGCTCCAGGTCCCTCACCTGCTGCACAAGCTCCCCAGTGGACTTCTCAGGCTTGCCTGTATGCACCAGAACGAAGCCTTCCAGCTTGTAGGGGACCTCCTTCTCCAGCATCCAGGGCTCCATGTCCTTCTGGAACCAGATGATGCCGCCATAGCAGCATGTGGTGTTGTCCCCTCCTGAGGGAGTGCCCCCATGAAGGTATTTCTCTATCGAGAATGCGATTTCGTTTATCTTCTCCCTGTCCAGCTCCATCCCGTGAGCAGCAGCCATCGCTGCAGGGAACGTGACAGCCAAAGCTGCAGACGAGCCCAGGCCAGAGCCAGGTATCTGGTTGTCGACCTCTATGTCCATCCCGTTCTTCACCCTCAGCGCTTCCATGGCCCTGGCGACTATCAGTTTCTGGCCGTTCGGGACAGGCTTCAGGAGGGTGTTCAGCTCAGACCAGTCATTCTTCTCCTTCCCATCAATCCAGAGCCTGGAACACTCGTCCAGGAACTTCATAGCCTCTGTGACCGTGAACTCCAGATGATAGTGGCCGTCCCTCTTAACCGTTATATTGTCGTCCTTCCGCTTCTTGACCTCCACATGGCATCTCTTGCCTATGGCTGCCAGTATGGCTGGTTTCCCGTACACCACAGAGTGCTCCCCTATCAGGTGCACCTTCCCGGGAGCGCTTGCCTTTGTCATATAGTTAAGTTGAAATCAGGGATTTTTAAAGCCGAGGATGGGGCTCGACAATGGCAAAACGAGGCTAAGATAAGCTTTTTAAATGAACTCCCAAGCGATATATAGTAAGGTGTTTGCATGAGGGTACGCGAATTCATAGAGCATCTGGAGAAGACAGGCAAGCTGAAGAGGATAAAGAGAGAGGTATCCACAGACCAGGAGACATCTGCTATAATGGCCAGGCTGGGCGATACAGCCCTGCTGTTCGAGAACATGGGAGTGGTGGCTAACCTGTGCTCCACCAGGGAGCTGGTCTCGATGGGCCTGGGCATACCCAAGGAAGGCCTGGTAAAGGCAATGGCAGACGCGATAGACAGCCCGAAGGAGCCTGAGGTGGGAGAAGCAGACCACAAGGAGATTGAGGCTGACCTGGAGAAGCTTCCCATACTCTTCCACTACCCGAAGGACGGCGGCAAGTACATGAGTTCCTCTATTATAATAGCCAATGACAAGGAATACGGCCTGAACGCCTCATACCACAGGATAATGGTCCTGGGAAAGGACAGGATAGTGCTTAGGATACTGCCCAGGCACTTTGACGAGTACATCAAGAGGGGGTTAAAGGAATTCGCCATATGCATAGGCTCTCCCATACAGGTGCTGGTGACAGCAGGCATATCCTGCGGGATTGGCAAATCCGAGCTCTCGATAGCCAACAGCCTGAAGGAGACCAAACTGGTTGAGCTGGATGGCCACAAGGTGCCTGACGCTGAGTTCGTCATCATAGCAGAGTTCACTGGAGAAGAGGCAGACGAAGGCCCCTTCGTGGACCTGACAGGCACATATGACATAGTAAGGAAGCAGAGGGTGGCAAGGATAAGGAAGATATACGCCAAGCCTGACGCACTATACCATGCCCTCCTTCCAGGCGGCCTGGAGCACAAGGTGCTGATGGGCATGCCAAGGGAGCCGACCATATTCAGGGAAGTGTCAAAGGTGTGCGACTGCAAGGATGTCCTGCTCACTCCAGGAGGCTGCTCATGGCTCCATGGGGTTGTCAGCATAAGCAAGAAGGACAAGGAAGACGGCAAGAAGGCGATAGAGGCTGCCCTGAGCGGCCACAAGTCCATGAAGCACGTGATAGTCGTGGACGACGACATCGACATAAACGACCCCCTGGACGTTGAGTGGGCGATAGCCACCAGGGTGCAGGCAGACAAGGATGTTGTCCTCAAGCCGAATGAGAAAGGGTCATCACTTGACCCGTCTTCAGACCTGGAGACAAGAGGGACGGCAAAGGTTGGCATAGACGCCACCATACCGTCTGATAGGGACAAGTCAGACTTCAAGAGGGCAGAGTTTTCCGTCAGGCCAGAAGGGGGGCTCTGATGTTCCTAACAGAAGAGCAGAAGGGGATGCTGGACGGCAAGAAAGGCGAAGTGGTGCAGCGCTGCATGCGGCTTCTTGTAAGGCTCGGAGAGATATACGGCGCAGAAGAGATGATGCCTGTCAAGTCAGTTCAGGTTGCGGGTGTCTCCTACAAGACAGTCGGCGACGCTGGTTTAGAGTTCCTCCAGGACTTCGCAGACAAGGGAGCCAAGGTGATAGTCCCCACATTCCTCAACCCTGCAGGAATGGATCTGGTTGACTGGAAGGAACTGGGGTTCCCTGAGGAGTTCGCCAAGAAGCAGAACCAGGTGATGGAGGCATTCAGGAAGATGGACATATCCATCTCTGCCACATGCACTCCTTACCTGGCAGGCAACCGCCCCAACAAGGGGGAGCATCTGGCCTGGTCAGAATCAAGCGCAGTCAGCTTTGCCAACTCAGTGATAGGCGCCAGGACCAACAGGGAAGGCGGCCCTTCAGGCCTGGCAGCAGCGATATGCGGCTTCACCCCGAAGTACGGCCTCCACCTTGACGAGAACAGGAGGCCCAACCTGGTTATAGATGTATTGGCAAAGCTGGAAAGCAACTCTGACTTCGGTGCGCTTGGGGTATGGGCAGGCAAGAAGGCAGGGAAGAAGGTGCCATACTTCACTGGCATAAAATCCGCCACAGAGGACCAGCTCAAGATACTCGGCGCATCAATGGCAGCCTCCGGGGCAGTCGCCCTATACCATGTCCAGGCTATAACGCCAGAGGCAGACCAGGACATCTCAGAGCTCGAGAAGTTTGAATTCACTGAGAAGGAGAAGCAGGAGACGTACGATTCACTGAACACGGCAGAGCACCCCCAGCTGATAGTGTTCGGCTGCCCCCACGCCTCAATAAACGAGATAAGGGAGATAGCCAATAAGCTGAAAGGGAAGCATGCCAAGAAGCAGCTCTGGGTCTGCACTTCCAGGCTAGTCAAGGAAAAGGCTGAAGCGGAAGGCCTGGTCAAGGCCATAAAGGAAGCAGGCGGCCATGTGGTGGCTGACACCTGCATGGTGGTAGCCCCTATAGAGCAGATGGGATTCGCGTCAACCGGCGTAAACTCAGGGAAGGCAGCCACTTATCTTCCAGGATTCTGCAAGCAGAAGGTCATGTTCAGGGACATCGACAGGCTGATAGAGGAGGCACTGTCATGAAAGGAAGGATAATCAACCCAGGAAAAGCAGAGGGAGAGGCGCTTGTTTCTTCTGAGCCGATAGGCTTCTTAGGTGGCATTGACCCCAAGACAGGCGAAGTGATAGAGAAGGGTCACCCACTGGAAGGCAAGAACGTGAAAGAGAAGGTGCTAGTCTTCCCGACAGGAAAAGGCTCCACTGTGGGCTCTTATGTAATCTACGGCCTGAAGAAGAACGGAGTGGCGCCTGCAGCAATAGTCAACCTGGAGACAGAGACGATTGTCGCGACAGGCGTCATACTTGCTGACATCCCCTGCGTGGACGGCATAGAGACGGGCAAGATAAAGACAGGTGACAGGGTCAAGGTTGACGGCGAGAATGTGGAGGTGCTTGGATGAGGATAGTGGTTGGAGTCTCAGGCGCATCAGGTATAGTGCTGGCAGAGAGATTTCTGGAAGCCCTGAAGAAACTGAAGGTAGAGACGCATCTTGTCGTTTCCGAGACAGCGGAAGAGATAAGGAAGCATGAAGGGGTCGGGAAGCTGAAGGCTGATTATGTATATAATAACAAGGACTTCTTCGGCAAGATTGCGTCAGGCTCCTTCAAGTCAGACGGCATGATAGTCATCCCGTGCTCCATGAAGACGCTTGCAGGCATAGCGTCAGGTTACACAGACAACCTCCTGCTGAGGGCAGCGGACGTCTGCCTGAAGGAGAGGAGGAGGCTCATCATAGTCGCCAGGGAGACCCCCCTCAGCGCGATACACCTGGAGAACATGCTCAGGGCATCGAGGGCAGGCGCCATCATAATGCCGCCCGTCATGGGCTTCTACTACAAGCCCAAAAGCACAGGGGACATGGTGGACCACACAGTGGGGAAGGCATTGGATTTATTTGGGATTGACAACAAACTAATCAAGAGGTGGAAAGGAAGATGACTGAGAACATACTGACCCTGGTCAAGCTTGGCGGTTCGCTGATAACAGACAAGTCCAAATCCTTTACAGAGAGGACTGACGTCATAAAGCGCCTGGCAAAGGAGATCCATGCAGCCAGGGAAAAGACAGGTATGAGGCTCATCGTTGGCCATGGCGGAGGCTCTTATCCGCACAGGCCTGCCAAGAAGTACAGGACAGCAGAGGGAATGATAAATGAGGATAGTGCCACAGGGATTGCAGAGGTCCAGGACGCTGCAGCCAGGCTCAACAGGATAATAGTGAGGGCCATGATAGACGCAGGAGAGGATGCAGTCTCCATCCAGCCGTCGGCATCATGCATAGCAGAAAAGGGGAAGATAAAGGAATGGTACACTGCCCCCATAGAGATGCTGCTGGAGAAGGGCATGTTGCCTGTAGTCTACGGAGACGTGGGCCTGGATACAAAACAGGGATGCTGCATACTCTCAACAGAAGAGCTGTTCGACCACCTGACCATGAAGCTCCAGGCAGCCAGGGTCATAATGGTGGGGAAAGTGGAAGGCGTGATGACAGGGGATCCTGCCAAGGACCCGAAGGCAGAGATGGTGCAGGAGATAACGCCCCAGAACTTCGAGGACGTCAAGAAGCACCTACAAGGATCGGATGCTGTTGATGTGACAGGTGGCATGGTGCACAAGGTGGAGCAGGCGCTCAAGCTCGCAGAAGCGGGCGCAGAGGTCCACATCATAAGCGGCATGGCACCGGGCAGGCTGGAGAAAGCTCTGCTGGGAAAAGAGGTAACAGGCACGGTCGTCCGCACCTGATATGGGGCCAGTGGGAGTCGAACCCACAGTAGCCGCTTTCTTCTATCATCGCGAAGACACTCAAATCTCCAGACGCTCTGGAGGCGGCTAGGTTACCATTACCTCATAGCCCCTTGGTTTCTTCTTGTTTGCTTTCCTTAAAAGCCTCGGGCGGGACTTGAACCCGTGACCTCTGCATTACCAATGCAGTGCTCTACCAACTGAGCTACCGAGGCTTATAGAATAGAAATAGCTAGTCAGCTTAAAATGTTTTTTACAGCTCGAACTCGAGCATCTTGTACTTTATTATTATCTTGTAGCCGAGCTTCTTCAGCCCCTCCAGCCTCCTGGAGCTGAAGTCCATATCCCCCTTCCTGGCCAGCATCTGGTCCAGGCCGGCCTCTATCGCCAGCACAGGGTTCTTTATGTCTATTATAATCTTGGAGTCCTCGAATATGACCTCAAGGGCCGGCTTGTTCCCGACAGTGACATAGATGTGTACTTTACCGAATAATCTTTCCAGAATCTCCTCTAGCATACCGATCGTGGCTTATTTCTTCTTGCCGTAAGGAAGGAAGCTGACCTCGACCTTTCCGCCGAGCTTTATCTTGGATTTCCCAAGCATGAACTCCACGCCTTCCAGATTGACTGATGCCTTTGCTTCCCTTCCTTCCAGGACGTCCAGAAGCTTTATCAGAAGGTCTTCCTTGTTTTTCATAATCTCTTCAATCATATCTCCCATATTGATACCTCCGCTCTTTATTTATTATCGGATTTTAATATATAAAACAGATGCCAGTTGAAAAGATAGTGGTGGGCAGGGACAGGTCTGACCTGAAGAAGTACGGCGAGAGGGGGACTGCTTATATAGGCAAGCACGTAGTCGGCAAGGGGGAGGAATCCCACCTGACCAACCCCATCCAGATGGACGTCACAAGGCCCCATGTGGTGCTGGTCTGCGGCAAACGCGGAACCGGAAAATCTTACTCCGCGGGGATAGTGGCAGAGGAGATGGCGCTTTTGCCTGATGAGGTGAAGCAGAACCTGGCAGCCCTTATGATAGACACAATGGGCATATACTGGTCCATGAAGAGCCCGAACGAGAGGGGAAGGAACCTCCTGAAGCAGTGGGGACTGAAACCCACAGGCTTCGACACCCAGCTCTTCGTGCCCAAGAAGTTCGTGAAGGAATACGAGAAGGTGGGAATAAATGCCATACCGTTCACCCTGCCATGCGGCGAGCTGACAGCCTCTGACTGGATAATCACCTTCGGGTTCAGCCCGATAGACGAGTACGGCATAGCCACAGAGAGGGCGATAGCAGGGGTGCAGGAGAAGTACGGGCTCAGCTACTCCATAACTGATATAATAAAGATAGTGGAGGCTGACAAGAGGACAGAGAAGAAGGTGAAGAACGCCCTGGTCAACAGGTTCCTGAACGCGAAGGACTGGCAGCTGTTCGAGAAGACAGGCACGCCCATAAGGGACATATTCTCTGCAGGCAGGATATCCATCCTGGACGTCTCCCACTACATGAGGGTGGGAGGAGTATGGTCCATAAGGGGC
>DAOVIL010000103.1 GCA_030673725.1 Candidatus Aenigmatarchaeota archaeon
CTGATAAAGATGGACAGGGTCAACTACGTCATCAGGCCCGACGGCAGAAGGATAAAGGTGACAAGCGAGAACAAGAAGGACCTGCTGGAGAACATAGCGGTCGAATGGTTCATTGACAGGCAGCTGGAAGACGGGGATATCGTCCTGTTCAACAGGCAGCCTTCACTGCACAGGATATCCATGATGGCGCACAGGGTCAAGATCATGCCTGACCATTCATTCAGGCTGAACCCCAGCGTCTGCTTCCCATACAACGCAGACTTCGACGGCGACGAGATGAACCTGCATGTCCCGCAGACAGAGGAGGCCAGGACAGAGGCCAGCTTCCTGATGGAGGTGCAGCACAACCTCATATCACCCAGGTTCGGAGGGCCTCTGATAGGCTGCGACCTGGAGCAGATATCAGGCATCTACATGCTCACAGACAATAACGTGAAGCTTACCAGGGAGGAGACAGCCCAGCTGCTGGCGACAGCCAACATAGATACAGACCTCCCTGATAAGGAGAGCTTCACAGGAAAGGAGATATTCAGCATGCTCCTCCCAGATTCCCTGAACATTGAGTTCGGCTCCAAGTGCGGGAAGGGTATGACACTGGACGAGAAGAAGAAGAATGACGCCTGGGTTGTCATAAAGAACGGCAGGCTGATAGCGGGCAGAGTTGACAAGGCCGGAGTCGGGATAGAAGACGGGAAGATAATAGGCAAGCTTTGCAGCACGATAGACAGCGAGAGGGTCAAGGAGTTCATAGATGACTGCGGAAGGCTCGGGTCACAGTACCTTGTATTAAGGGGATTCTCCCTTGGCATATCAGACCTTGACCTCCCGGCAAAGTCCCTGAAGGATGTCAAGAAGGAGCTGGATGACGCCCAGAAGGAGGCAAATGAACTCGTGAAGAACTACAGGGAAGGCAAGATAAAGGTCCTTCCTGGCATGACACCCAGGGAATCGCTTGAGGCCCAGGTGCTTAACTGCCTGGCATCAGGCATCAGCAGGATATCTGACATAGTCACCAGTACAATACCCAAGACCAGCGACATGATAAGCATGGCAAACGCCGGCGCAAAGGGTTCCATGATAAACATAACCCAGATGTCTGCCGGAGTGGGCCAGGAAACCATATCCGGCCATAGGATAGAGAGGGGATACCTGAACAGGACCCTCTCGCACATGAGAAGGAACGACCTGTCACCGATGGCCAAGGGATTCGTAGCCAGGGGCTTTAAGCAGGGCCTCACCCCATTCGAGCTGTTCTGGAACATAATGAACGGAAGGGAAGGGCTGATGGACAAGTCGCTCAGGACAAGGAAGTCAGGCTACATGCAGAGGAGGCTGGTTAACGCCCTGCAGGACCTTCAGGTCAAGAAAGACGGCTCAGTCAGGAACTCAGTTGGCGAGATAATCCAGTTCAAGGCAGGAGAGGACGGGATAGACCCCTCCAAGTCAGACTTCGGAAAGCTTGATTGGAAAGATGTATTAAGGAAGTGTGAAGAACAGAAGGGAACGCCTGCTGCAGGAGAGAAAAAATGAGCATGAAAAAGCTGCCGCCAAAGATAGAGGAGAGCATTGCCGAGTATTTCGACAAGCATGGGATTACTCCGGAGAAGCAGAAGATGATGACAGAGGCTGTGATAAAGGCCTACGAGAAAATAACCTATGACCCGCAGGAGGCTGTGGGCGTGGTTTCAGCGCAGTCGCTCTCAGAGCCTGCCACGCAGATGAGTCTGGACCACAAAGAAAGCGTCATCCTTAAACAAAACAACGTGATAAGGATAGCAAGAATAGGCGAATTTGTAGACAAGGCATTAAGACTGGCGGGAAAGAAAGAGGCAGACGGATGGGACGTATGCGACCTTTCGCCCTATGGTTTTTATGTCCCAAGTATATCACCTGACGAGAAGGTAGTCTGGAAGCCTTTGACAGCCTGTAGCAGGCATAAATCCCCCAAGAAGTTACTTGAGGTAAGGACACTTTCAGGAAGAAAGATTGTAGCCACAGACTCACACTCATTCGTGACCAGAAAGGACAACAAAATTGTAAGCATTGCGGGAAGCGAGCTCAGACAAGGGGACAGGATACCCTCTGTAAAATACCTGCCGGAAAACTGCACCCAGCAGCTAGAACTAAGGGGTATTGTGAACAAAGGCGACCTGAAAGGACTGAAGAAGCCCATGCCGGAAACCCTCAATCTGGACCACACACTCGGGTGGTTCTTCGGCGCATACTTGGCTGAAGGCAACTGCACGAAATACTACGTATCCATATCAAATGTAAATGAAGCATTCCTTTCCCATATCAGGGAGTTCGCTAAAACCTACAACTTTACATTCAATGAATATGATAATTTCAGGGGCTTTTCCAGAGGGCATGACATACGGATTAATTCATCGCTACTCTCTGCCATCCTGAAGAAAACATGCGGTACAGGCTCTGGGCAGAAGAGAGTCCCGGATTTTGCATACGCTGCCAGGAAAAGCTTTGTTTCAGGCCTGCTCAGGGGATATTTTGACGGCGACGGCAATGTGTCTGTTGAGAGGATGATGATAAGGATATCATCAAATTCCGAGGAGCTCATAAATGGGATTGCCCTGCTGCTGTCAAGATTCGGCATATTTGCAAGCAAACACACGGATAAACAGTTCTCGCTCTCAATACCTTACAAACACTCAAGAATTTTCAGGGAAAAAATAGGGTTCACAATTGAAGAAAAGGCAAAAAGACTGGATAGCTTATGCAGCCTTTACGCTGCTGTGGAAGGAGAAAAATACCAGGATTTCATAGACGTCATAGGAGGATTCGGAAATATCCTTGTAGAAATATCAAGGAAGCTCGGATTGCCCACGAGATACGTGAACAGCTTTACCAAAAGGCAGAAAATAGGAAGGGAGACGCTTTTGAGGCACATAAGTGTTTTTGAGCGCGCATCTTCTGAAAAGGGGATAGACATAAGGGAGGAATTGAAAATCCTGA
>DAOVIL010000054.1 GCA_030673725.1 Candidatus Aenigmatarchaeota archaeon
CAGGAAGAAGCTGAAAGAAAGGCCAAGGAGGCTGCTGAAGAGACTGAAACAGACGAAAAAGAGGCCAAGGAGGAGAAGGAAGATGATTACAAGGAGATAGAGGCCGAAGGGCCGGCTGAAGAAGAGCCCAAGGAGGAAAAGGAAGAACCGAAGGAAGAGGAAGGGTCTGAGGCCCAGGAAAAAGGGGAAAAGCCCAAGAAAGACGAAGCCGAACAGGAAGAAAAGGATTTAAATAGCCCAGACAAATAATCTAATAAACTCTTTCTGCTGATTGAGGTATTAAATGAAAGTTGACGAAAAGGTGCTGAGGAAAACCGGAACGACGACAGTGGGAGTTATCTGCAGCGGCGCTGTAGTTCTGGGAGCAGACCAGAAGGCGTCGATGGGATACCTGGTGGCCTCCAAGGAGACCAGGAAGATACTCCAGCTGGAAGATCACATAGGCATGACCATAGCAGGCATGGTAGGAGACGCCCTGGCGCTGGAGAGGTACATAAAGGCAGAGCTTAACCTTTACAGGCTGCAGGAAGGCAGGAAGATACCAGTCAACGCTGCAGCTTACCTGATAGCCAACATACTCTATGCCAGAAGGTACTTCCCGTATATAGTCCAGCTTGTGGTCGGCGGATATGATACAGCACCCAGGCTTTATTCATTCGACCCTTCAGGGGCAGTGCAGGATGAAAAGGAGTATTTCTCAACCGGTTCTGGCTCTCCCATGGCATTCGGTGTCCTGGAGGACAACTACAAGAAGGGCATGAGCGTGGAGGAAGCAAAGAAGGTCGTTGCGAGAGCAATAAAAGCCGCCACTGAGAGGGACATAGCCTCTGGTGGGAAGGGCATAGACATTGTAGTGATAGACTCCAGGGGATTCAGGAAGATTCCAGCAGAGGAAGTGAAGAAGCTGCTTAAGTGATTCTCACATCTAACAAGGTTTTTGGTATGAGCATTCTGAAGGAATTGCAGACTAAATTGCCGTCGGACGCCAACATATCCGAGGTGAAGTTCGAGGGTTCCGAGATAGTGATTTACACGAAGAACCCGGAATTCTTCAGGGATAATGAGAGGGCGGTCAGGGCAGTGGTAAGGGAGCTGAAGAAAAGGGTAGAGATAAGGCCAGACCTGACCATAACAAAGGACCCTGACAAGACGCAGGAGATAATAAAGAGCATAGCGCCGAAGGATTCAGGCATACAGGCCATCTATTTCGAGCCTGAGCTGGGAAAGGTGGTCATAGAGTGCCAGAAGCCCGGCCTGCTGATAGGGAAGGGCGGCGAGACATTCAGGAAGATAAAGTCCGAAACGCTTTGGCTGCCCAAGATAGAGCGTGCTCCAGCCATAGACTCCAAGATAGTCCGGGCTGTAAGGAACCTGCTGCATACAGAGATACCGTACAGGAAGACCTTCCTGAACAGGATAGGCCAGAAGATAACAACTGAGATACCGCAGGAAGACAAGAAGAAGGAATGGGTAAGGTTCACGGCACTGGGAGGCTTCAGGCAGGTCGGAAGGAGCTGCCTGCTCGTCCAGACGCCTTATTCCAACATCATGATGGACTGCGGGGTCAACGTCGGCGCAACAGGGGAGGACAGCGTGCCTTACCTGAAGGTGCCTGAATTCGACATGGACAAGCTTGACGCCATAGTGCTCAGCCACGCCCACCTGGACCACTGCGGGTTCATACCCTGGCTGTACGAGAAAGGGTACAAAGGACCGCTCTACTGCACCCCTCCCACCAGGGACCTGATGGTGCTGCTCTGCCTGGACTTCGTGGACATATGCCAGAGGGAAGGGAAGGACATCTGGTACACCAAGAAGGCAGTGGAGAAGACAATCAAGCATTCAATCGTGCTGGATTACGGTGAGGTGTCTGACATAACACCTGATATCAGGCTCACATTACAGTCCTCAAGCCACCTTCTGGGAAGCTCGCTCATACATCTCCATGTGGGGGACGGGCTGCACAACATACTCTACACTTCTGACATCAAGTTCGGGCCGACAAAGCTGTTCGACCCTGCTTACACGGATTTTCCCAGGGTCGAGACCCTCATAACAGAGTCCACATACGGCGCCGCAAAGGATGTCCAGATGAACAGGAACGAGGCAGAGGAGAGGCTCCTGCGCATAATAAGGGAAACTGTGGCCGGCGGTGGAAAGGTCCTCATCCCGACATTCGCTGTGGGAAGGGGCCAGGAGATAATGACCATACTCGCCAACAGCGACGTAAAGTGCCCGGTGTACATAGAGGGCATGATATGGGACGCCACTGCCATACACACAGCCTATCCAGAATACCTCTCAAGATACCTGCAGAAATCCATATTCCACTACGGGAAGAACCCCTTCCTGGCAGAGAACTTCAGGAGGATAGTGCCCAAGGAGAGGAAGGAGGTCGTGATAGAGTCTGGTGAGCCTGGTGTGGTGATAGCTACCTCAGGCATGCTTATAGGCGGGCCTGCCCTGGAGTACCTGAAGGCATTCGCACACGAGCCCAAGAACACCCTGCTGTTCTCAGGTTACCAGGGGGAGGGCACACTGGGCAGGAGGATACAGAAGGGCTGGAAAGAGATTCCGCTCCCCTCAGACAAGGGAAGGAGGCGGGCCCTGGAGATAAAGATGAGGATAGAGACTGCCCACGGCCTGACAGGCCACTCTGGGAGGAGGCAGCTGACCAGCTATGTGCACAGGCTGAGGGGCAGGCCGGAAAGGATAGTGATTAACCACGGCGAGAGCAGGAAGTGCAGTGAGCTGGCAAGGGATATGCACAAGATGTTCAAGGCAGACACAATCGCACCAAAGAACCTGGAATCGGTCAGGCTGAAATAGGGCGGCCGGCATTGATTTAAAACTTGTTCTCAATTCTAGATTATGAGGTACAGGACACCCTCTGCAGTAGCCTTGGGCCTTTACGCCATGACATTCCTGTCGGCCTGCGTATCAGCAGCCAGCATGGACAAGATGTCATACGAGATGAGGGAGAAGGTCAGTGAAGAGGCTCAGGTCATAGATTCCAGACTGGATGAGCGCCTCAGAAACACTGCTGAGAAGGTGTCAGCAGAGATAAGGAAAGAGTCAGCCGAGATGAGAAGATGCATCGACCGCCTGAGGGAGCTTGTGGAGAAGGATGTGGGCGATTTCAAGGAAAGGCTGGAAAGGCTCGAGGAGATGCTCAAGAAATACGAAACCCTGGTGAACCGGGTAGAGAAATACTTCCCAAAGGAAAATGACAACTGACGTGATTGCCTGGTTTTCTTAAAACTAGTTAAACCCCCTTCAAGAAATCAAGAAGAGGGGGAATCAATCCCTGTGAAGAACAGCATGCTCAGGGGTGAGCACAAGCCAGTCCTGCTCAATGCCTGCTATCTCACCGTTGTTGGCTGTGGCTGATTTCTTCAGCCTCTCAACAGCCCTCTTGAGCTCGCCTATGTCCTTCTCTCTCAGGCCCTTTATCTTGATGAAGAGCACATTGCCGCTCCTGACAGACTTCAGTATCCTCTCTGTGTCAGAAAAGTCATTCAGCTTCTCTATCTTTATGCCGATCTTCCCTGAAACATGGTGGCTTAGGCCGCCGTCAGAATCCATCACGTTGACTTCTACGTAGTCCTCTTCCTCTATTTCTGGCATTTCCCTGTTGTTGAAAAGTTTAAAACGCATCTTTCCCTCCAATATTGAACTGTGCATGGCACATGAAACAGCTTTGTAGTATTGTTATCAATTAGCTTTTTAAAGGTTCGGGCATATGCCTTTCCTGTATCAGCCCCCGGCCTTGACGCTTGGTTTTGACACTTCAGTCAGCTTATGGCGCAGCTCTTCTATCCTGCCCTTTATCCTGGCCTCGCTCTTCTCCAGTGTCTTGACCCGGACCTCTATCATTTCCTTCTTTTCCTTAAGGTCCTTCTCCACCTCTGTCTTCTTGGCCTTTATCAGGACAGGGCCCGAAAGCTTGTAGACTTCTGTCTCCTTGGACTTTTCGAGTTCCTCCAGGGCATTCTTCATCTCAAGAAGCTGCATGTTCATGGTCTCTTTCTGTGTTATTATCCCCTGTATCTGCTGCTGGTACACTTGCGCCTGCTCTAGCAGCTGCTGGGTCTCGTTTACCATCATCTCACCATGACCTTCATGCTCTTGTTAGGCCTGACCTTTTTCAGTATCCTGTAACCGCAGGACGGGCATATTATCTTCTTGGCAGATTTCAGCTCTATGTTCACTTCCTTTCCGCAGTCAACGCACTTGTATATCATGACGAATTCCCTATGGCCTGTAGGCCTTTCCTGCCATCTTGATGCTGCACTTGGCGCATTTCCAGATGCCAGCGGCCTCCCTCTTCATGCCTGACTTGTGGCAGCTGGGGCAGTCATGCTTCTTGGCGGTCTCAGTGTTCTTTATCCTTGCCCTTATCTTTCTCCCGTACCTTGCGCCGAACCTGCCTGCTGAGCCGACCTTCTTTGTCCTTCCCATATCACTCCACCAGCTTCCTCAGTTCCTTCCCTTTCTTGACAGACATGGCTATGGCTTCCTCTATCTCGCCTGTCGAGAAGCTGCCAGAGCAGCTCTTCTGCAGGGCGGTCACGTGGCCATTGTCCATGGTTGATACAGTCAGCCTGGCATCAGCCACATCCTCTTCCTCAAGGGTCGGGTCGAGGACCAGCTTTCCGCCTATCTTGAATATGGTCACTGGAATGGGCTTCAGCTTGAATGGAAGCTTCTCCTTCCTTTCTGATATGTCGACTGTGTCTGTCTCAGGGTCGTACTTTGGTATCTTGCAGTTGGCGAGCGCTATCGCAGCTGCCAGCCCGCCTGCGTCAATCAGGTTGCCGTCATGGTTCATCACCTGGACATCGACATTGACCATCCAGACCTTCTCCCCTTTCTCTATGCAGAGTTTATCAGTCTCTATGCTCTTGGACTCCCTGATGCCCCTGTCTATCACCCTTGCTGTCTCCAC
>DAOVIL010000032.1 GCA_030673725.1 Candidatus Aenigmatarchaeota archaeon
ACTGTGAAAGGCTTCATGCTGCCACAAGTGATAGAGGACGCTGAGGAATGGATAGTAGGGTACGGTGACCCCAAGTACCTGATGTACACGCACAGGTTTCCGATAGAGGAGGACACCTGGACGTTCAACATAAGCGAGGACATAGACAAGACCGACCTCCTGATAAGCCTCTCGGCCCTCGCGGTACTGAAGGGCAGGAAGATGGTCAACTCATACCAGAGGGCCAGGACAGCCTGGGGAGGGGTGTACAGCGCCATCAAGACAGCAAAACCCGTCACGACCATAGTAGCAGGAGCCGCCATAGGAGGCACTGCTTGGGCATACCAATATTTCGACAGCATGATAGGCAAGTTCAACCCTGAGAACACCAACAAGTTCGTGCTCAAGATACCCCTGGAGAAGCACGACACAACGATAGACATGGAAAGGACTGAGCAACCGGTCATCGTGACATGGGACACGAAAAATGGAATCAGGAGCTCCCCCCTCCACCTGGTGTCACCCTGCTACCTGGATGAGATAACAGCCAAAAGGAGCGCCATAGAGTGCAAACTGTACAACCACAACATGAAGACAGGGGAGACCCACTGCAAGGATCCGGTGCCTGTTGATTCATCCAGCAAGCCGGACTGCAACCTCTCAAAATACTATTCCATTGGCCATGAATACCTGACAGAGGCCAAGGCAAACAACATGAAGATAGATGACTGGAAAGGGGGCGCCTCAACCTTCTCGACAGTCCATATAGACCCTGTGGTGGAGACAGAGGAAGGCGAGAGGGTATTCACGAGGGGAGTGGGGATAGAGATATTAAAAGATGGCATATCCCTTGGCATATCCCTGATAGACGGCGACAATGACGCTGAGGTCAGGATAGACATGTACGAGACCAAGGACTGCCAGGTGACTGGCGTAAAGGTGGATTACAAAAAGGAGACAGGCCTGAAAGACTACAACTACTGCAACTATGTCCATGTCGATGAGAGCTTGTACGAAAGATGGGGAAGCAAGGTCGTGATAATAGGGGGCCTTGTGCTCTCCCTGAAGAAGGGCCTGGGAACAATAGGAAGGATGGCTACCACCATAGCTGCCCTGGAGAGGCTGGGCAGCCTGGCAATCAAGCACGATGACAGATGGCCGGGAGAACCGGTTTAACTGACGGAGGTAAATATATATTATGGAGTTTTCATTCAGGATAGTGATAGTGGCTATTCTTGCCCTGGCTGTGGCGGTGCTGATAATAATGTTCATGAGCACAGGCACATCAGGTGGCAGCGAGGCCTTCAGGAACGTGACCGACTGGATAGGCGGCATGACAGGAACTTAGCATATAAGCCACTTCTCCCAACATTATAATATGAGAAAGGGCATAGGCACGCTTACTGTAACCATAATATTCTCTGTTCTGATGCTGATACTTGTCATCACGATATTCGGCTACAGGGCAGTCCCGATACTGGGCGACATAAGCTTTGATGCCTGCTGGAATGAGGTAAAGTCCTATGTTGCAGACATAGTGTACAGGCTGGAGGGTCCCAGGCTGCCTATAGTGGAGAAGGAACGTAACAGGACAGTCAGTATGGGGGATTGCGCGAACAAGCTTGTCCTGATAAACCATGATGATTTCGAAAAGGACAGCCAATACAGGATATTCTGGGAGATATGCAAGACAGAAAGGGAGGGAAGCTACATCCTGGGCTATCCCAATTTCCCGAAGGGGATAGAGGACAAGAAATGGTGGCAGCTGAGGACTGCTGACCTGAAGAGCGAGATTAGCAAGCTGACCTCTAAGAAGTTCCAGAACATCAACCCCATCTGCAGCAGCCTCAAGAAGCCCTTTTCCTCGAACCTCAACAAGAAGGTCCTTAAAGCAGGGGTGGATTACTGTCTGGAGTTCCCTGAGAGGAAGGGGACCACAGAAGAGCACGATTTCAAGATAAAAGAGGGCAAATGCTGAAGGGAGATGTCTCAGAGGTGATGCTGGCAGTCTTTGCAATGCTGATCGGTGTCCTCATACTGGCGCTTATCCTTCCCAGGATGGCTGGGCCAGTGGTGCAGTATTATGGGACAGAGCAGGCAATCACGACAGCCAACCTCCTGGCAGGCTCGATAAACAGCCTGGCATCCGTAGAGGAGGGGGACATTATACAGGACCTGAAGGCGCCTTGGGGAGTGTACGTCTACAAGAAAGCCGACAAGAACTACATAGTGGTCGACTATTTCGATGAGAGAACCAAGAGGAGTGTCACCAGCAGGTCCTCCAAGGGTGATGACATACTTGTCATAGGGGATGTGAAGCCCATGAATGCGCCCCTCACCATGAGCAGGCTGCGCATAGTGAAAGAGTCAGGCAAGCCAGTGGAGGTCAGGAAGATATGAGGGGAGTCGAATATAAACTGATATTCACTGCGATTTCTGCCATAGTGGTGGCAGCGACATTCTCTGTGGGCGCTTTCTTCCTGATGGGCGGCCTGGTGGAAACTGATGTGGTCCAGAAGACGACCTTTGAGAAGCTCAGGGCATCTGACGTGGCCCATCTGGCAAAGAGCTGCCTGATGAAGGATGGTTACATATCAATGGATTACCTGAAGGAACTGAAAAGCAATGATAAGCCGCTGGGTGAGGAATGCAAGATGTCTATCCATTTCGGGCTCAGTATGGAGGACAGGGATACTGGGGAGGAATTCATCTACGATTACTACAGCTACTCCAGTGCCAGCTCCCAACCCCTTTTCGTCAGGCTGAAAGTCGGGGATGAAATACATCTGGGTGAGATGAGTGTATCGGTCTAAGGCACAGGCAACCCTAATGGTGATACTTTTCGTAGTCCTGGGTTTCATGGTACTTATGATAATATCAAGGGTGATAGTCGAACTGAGGAACGTGCAGATCCTTAACGTGCTGGAGCTTGAGCTGGAGATAGGGGACGAGGGAGGCAAGCTGGTCAGCCTCCTGTCCTCAGGAAACACCTCCATGACCAGGATGGAGGTGATTGGCATGATGTACTTCAAGGAAATGAAAGATGAGGAGAAGAGCATGGAAGATATCCTGAAGCCGATGCTGAACCGCCTGGTAATGCTCAACAGCACAGGAGACATGATAAAGGAAATAGGCAGGTCCATCAGCTCAGTGGACAGGAAGTTTGAGGCTGAGGTCCCTCTTCCAGGCGGAGGCCTGGGAGACAAAGGGGATATTAGAAGGGCAGTGAGGCTGGAAAGATGAAGGGGATGGCTAACGAACTGCTGCTGTCAATCCTGATTATAATAGGGATAGCTGTGATAGGCTCTTACATAAGCCTGCCCCAGATGGGAGGCTACAGGCTCAACCTGACCTACAGCCAGGACATATACACCATGGACAATGCGCTTGACGCGGCAAATGCCTACTCCAGGACAGCATTAAGGTATTCGATGTACCAGTCCTGCTATGACGCACTCGGCGGCGGGATAGGGATACTCCCCCTTGAAGACTTCAATGCCAGCATAGCAGGCCCGGCTGAGTTCATCCATATGAAGGCTTACACAGAGAAGAGGTACACCTTCTTGGGGAGCTACGAGGTCAAGCTCCCTGAATATGAGCTGGAGATAACAAGTTTCAGCCCCGCAGGAATCAATGTGAGCGCAAAGGGAGGTAAAATGAGCATAGCTAGCATACTCCCTGAGCTGGTAGCGACCCTCAGGGCAGGCTCAAGCTTCACAGAGGAAGTCCCAACAGACTGCTTCGGCCTGTACCTGGAGGGGAACAAGTCCTCTTGGGACACCAAGAAGGCCATGTGGGGGGCAGTCAAAAGGGAGCTTGACAAGTGGCCCAAGGGAAAGCTCGAGGCCAAGCGCGTGAGCGGCACCACCTATCAGGCCATATGCGACGCTGTCTTCTCAGCCAGCAACAAGGACAGGAAGACCATGGAGGAGGCAGGGAACATCATAAAGGAAGCGATAAAGAGGGCACCCATCCCAGGCAATGCCAGGATGCTGGAGCCTGAGGCCAGGATAAACTGGACCTTCGTCAGCAAGGAGACGAATGATGACGGGACAGTCAACGCTATATGCTCCTTCCTGGCAGAGGCGAACGCCAGCGCAAGGATAACCCTGAACGGGACTATAGAACACCCTGTCTACAACGGGACTGATATAATAATATCCAACCTGACAGCCAGGTTCTTGGCCTGGATAAATGCGACAGCCGTGGACATCTTATTCCCGGACGTTGACGTCACTGGTCCGCGCTTCGTGGAGGGGCCGGCTGTCAAGAACATAGGCTACTCAACAGCTGTCATGCACTTCAAGGCTGATGAGCCTGTGAAGGCCATCCTCTACATATGGGAGACAGGGATTCCGACCCTGATAGAGAAGGGAGAATTCCAGGAGAAATACCAGGAAGAGTTCGAGATAGATCTATTGGGCATGGCACCAGGCACCGCTTACACCTTCAATGTGACAATATGGGACCAGTCCGGTAACAAAAAGGAATCAGAAGACATCAGCTTCCACACGATGGCGTATGTGTTTTAAATCAAGCGGGAGACAGGAACAGAAAGGGCCAAGGATAAAGAGGGAAAGTTACTGAAAGTTTCGACGATTGACATAAAAATGATAAAGTAAGCCAGGCAAACGCCGAAGGGGAGAGGCGAGATTCCCGGTTTTTTGGCTGGTTATCAGCCATATTGCGCCTGTTTTTTTATATCAGACCCCTTATATAATATACATGCCCGTGTACGGCAACCTGATTGGAGGGAAATGGGTAAAACCGGCATCAGGCAGGACTTTTGAGAGCCTTGACCCAGCTACAGGAAGGCCTATAGGCACTTTCCAGTCAAGCACGGAAAAGGACATCAAGAAGGCTGTATCTGCTGCCAGGAAGGCATTCCCTGGCTGGAAGGCTGTCCCAGCCCCGGAGAGGGGGCAGATGCTCTTCAGGATAGCTGAGCTGCTCAGGAAGGACAAGGAGGGATTGGCCAGCCTGGAGACAAGGGAGATGGGAAAGGCCATAAACGAGGCCAGAGGTGACGTCCAGGAGGCAATAGACATAGCCGAGTACATGGCTGCAGAGGGAAGGCGCCTGCTGGGCCATACAACGCCCTCAGAGCTCCCTGACAGGTTCTGCGCCACTATCAAGCAGCCTGTTGGAGTGTTCGGCCTGATAACGCCCTGGAACTTCCCGATAGCCATACCAGCCTGGAAGCTCATGCCAGCCCTTATAGCAGGGAATACCATAGTGTTCAAGCCCTCCAGCGACAGCCCGTTATGCGCGATAGAGTTCGTCAAGATACTGGAGAAGGCAGGCATCCCCCCAGGGGTGGTCAACCTGGTGACAGGCTCAGGAAGGGATGCAGGAGGCCCCCTGGTAAAGCACAAGGATGTGGGAGGCATATCATTCACAGGAAGCATGGAGACAGGCATCTGGATAACCCAGAACGCAGGCCTGAAGAAGGTGGGCCTGGAACTGGGCGGGAAGAACCCCATAATAGTGATGGATGACGCTGACCTGGACCTGGCAGTGGACGGCGTGCTGTGGGGAGGATATGCGACCACAGGCCAGAGGTGCACAGCAGCCAGCAGGGTGATAGTGCACGAGAAGGTGCTGAAGGCCTTCGAGAGGAAGCTCCTGGCCAGGATAGGAAAGCTGAAGGTAGGGAACGGCATGGACCCCAAGACAGATGTGGGCCCGCTTGTCAACAAGGCGGCAGTGGACAAGACAGAGAGCTATGTCAAGCTAGGCAAGGATGAAGGGGCAAGACTGTGCTGCGGAGGCAAGAGGATAGCTAGGAAGGGATTCTTCTTCCAGCCAACGCTCTTCACCAACTGCTCAATGGACATGAAGATATGCCAGGAAGAGATATTCGGCCCAATCGTGTCGCTCATACCTGTAAAGGGCTTCAGCCAGGCGATAGACGCTGCCAATTCAGTCGATTACGGGCTGAGCAGCGCAATCTACACCTCCAGCATGAAGAGGGCATTCCGTGCGATAGAGCTCATGGATGCTGGAATCACTTACGTGAACTCGAGCACCATAGGTGCAGAGGTGCATCTCCCGTTCGGAGGCACCAAGGCCACAGGGAACGGCACAAGGGAAGCCGGGATAGAGGGCCTGAACGAGTTCACAGAGACTAAAGCTGTCTATATAGACTATTCTGGACGCCTGCAAAAGGCCCAGAAGATAAAATAGGGGTGGTAAAATATGGCTAAAAAGCCAAAGAAGAAGGCGAAAAAGCCTTCAAAGAAGAAACCAGCAAAGAAACCAGCAAAGAAACCGGCAAAGAAAGCGGCCAAGAAGCCTGCCAGGAAGGCAGTGAAAAAGAAGGTGAAGAAGGTTGCCAGGAAACCTGCGCGCAAGCCAGCGAAAAAGGCCAAACCGGTGAAAAAGGCGGCCAAAAAGGCAGCTAAAAAAGCAGCCAAGAAGGCAGTGAAAAAGCCAGCCAGGAAACCGGCAAAGGCGAAGCCAGCCAAGAAACCGGTGAAAGCTGCGCCAAAAGCAGTGAAAGCGGCAGCCAAGCCAGCAGTGCCCGAGAAGGTTACTGTGAGCGTCAGGGCCAAGATGCCGTGCACAAAGGCTTCTGCACTGGTGAACGAGATACACAAGTACATAGTGCCGTCGACGCATCCG
>DAOVIL010000138.1 GCA_030673725.1 Candidatus Aenigmatarchaeota archaeon
CAGCTCGAATATGTCAGAGACCTGCATCATGGGGTAGAAGTACTGGGCCGTCTCTGTCATCTCGCCTTCCTTCCTTCCCATTATGGTAAGGGCCCTTGTGGTCCTGGCTATCGAGGTCTTCTTGGCCAGGAGCATGACCCTCTTCCAGTATTCCTTCTTGTCCATCCTGTCGCTGGCGAATATGAATTCGACCTTTCCAGGGTCCACCCCAGCGGCCTTCCAGACCTCTATGAAGTACTGGCCCCCCTTCCTGATGGCCTCCAGGTCGCCTCCCATCTTGTTGTTTATCCAGGCAAACCAGTCAGCGAGCCAAAGCTTGAAGTCTACGCCTGCCTTTATCAGGTCCTTAAGCAAAAGCGGCCTGAACACACCGAATGGGAGGTGGGCTATTCCGGATGGCTCGAAGCCGTCATAAGCCTTCGGGTGGTCGTTCGTCTGGAGGAGCTCCATGAGCTCCTCGTCTGTGATTACTTCCTCCCCTACTCCCTTAATGAGCTGAAAACGCGTCTCTACGTCCATATTACTATTTTGACCCCAAACCTTAAATTCTAAGCTAATGCCGCTTCCTTGGGTAAATCTTTTCTATCTTCCTCTTCCTCCTGAACACTGTCCTTCCGTCCACCTCTATCTGGCGTATGCTCTCCAGGGGGATTGAGAACTCCTCCCTTCCTGTCTCGCCTCCTGTGAACACGACGCATGACCTGTCTATGCCTGTTATGTCCCTTCCGAAGATGAACTCCCTCTTGTTCACAACATCCTCCCTGAACAGGGCTAAAGAACACTGGCTTAGCCTGCTCTCTGACTCCAGCTTCCTCAGTATGCCGTACACCATATGTTTGATTTAAATCTCATATTCATATATAAGGCATGAAGTTCCTATCCCTCCCAGAACCGCTGAAGGGCCTGATGAAAGGCATAGAGCACGGAACCTTAACCAACATATACGGGGGGCCTGGGACAGGCAAGACCAACTGCTGCATACTGGCGACGGTTGAATGCGCAAAGAAGGGCGGGAAGGTGATATACATAGACACTGAAGGCGGCTTCTCGCCAGAGAGATTGGGGCAGATTGCCAAGAACCCCTCTACTATACTAAAGAACGTCATACTGGTGGAGCCCAAGACATTCAAGGAGCAGGGCAGGGTGATAAGGGATCTGGGAAAGACAGATGCTAACCTGATAGTGGTCGATTCTGCTGTTGCGCTCTACAGGCTGGAATACACAGACCCGAAGGTGGAGGTATTGGAAGCCAGCAGGGAGCTCTCCAGGCAGCTTGCAGACCTATCCAACATAGCCAGGGGGAAGAACATACCAGTGCTTGTGACAGCCCACACATTCAAGAACTGGGACACAGGAGACAATGAGGTGATAGGCGGGAATGTCATGAAGTACTGGTCAAAGGCAATCGTCTTCCTGGAGAGGACTGGAAGGACGTCAGAAAGAAGGGCTACCATAACAAAGCACAGGCACATGCCAGAAGGCGGGAGCGTAAAATTTGAGATAATGCAGGAAGGGATAAAGCCGTCAGGCTTCAGGATTTTTTGAACTCCTTGTAGGCTATCTCTCCGTTAGGCTTCATCTCTGCCCAGATGTCTGCCTGGAATTTCCACACTTCCACATCAGGCTCTGTCCAGGCTGATATGGGCAGGCCTGCCTTGGTGCAGGCGCTCTCCAGGAACTTGATGGGCTCCATGTCATGCTCGACAGCCACCTGCGGGAGCAGGAGGCCTGAAGCGTTCCCTTTCCTGACTATAAGGCCGTCCTTGCCTATCTTCACCTTCTTGGGGTAGTCCTCCCTTTTCTCTCCCAGAAGCTCAGGAGGTGTAAGTATTGAGACCTCCAATGTTATATTGGGCAGCTCCTCCTCCTTTATGGGCTCGAACCTGGGGTCCTCTGCGGCTGCTATGACAGCCTCTATAATCGCCTGATACAGTGGATAGATTGCATCAGAGA